>JAITPH010000068.1 GCA_031289515.1 Tannerella sp. | reverse complement strand
CTAATGCAAAAATCGTTTTCCGAATACCTTAAAACTCACAATTTAAGGCATACGGCGGAGCGTGACGCCATATTCTCCGCCGTATCGCAAACGACTGATCCGTTCACGCCGGAAATGATTCTGCAACAGCTTGAGGACGCCAATTTTCACGTAAGCCGGGCTTCGGTATACAACACGATAGAGCTGCTGCTTGACGCAAAAATCGTCGAGCGCCACCAGTTTACAAGCGCCATCGTGCAATACGAACTGCAATGTATATCCGAGAATTACAGTCACGTGATATGCACCGTCTGCAATACGATAAGCAAGATAGGCAATGAGAAGTTAAACAGTTATATTTCGAACATCAAGATACCGAAATTTACAATAGATCACTACTCGCTGTATTTTTACGGCATCTGTTCGAAATGCAAATACCGCCAGACGCGGGAAGAAATAAAACGAAACAACCAATTTAAAAAAGAGAAGACATAGAAATGAAAAAAGTTGACGTATTATTAGGATTGCAGTGGGGAGACGAAGGCAAAGGCAAGGTAGTAGACGTTTTGACGCCGGGATACGATGTGATAGCGCGATTTCAGGGCGGCCCCAACGCCGGTCACACGCTCGAATTTGACGGCAATAAATATATTCTGCGTTCCATTCCGTCGGGAATCTTTCAGGGAGGCAAAATAAACATCATAGGAAACGGCGTCGTGCTCGATCCCATACTTTTCAAGGAAGAAGCGGTAAGTCTTGCCGCCGACGGACACGACATTGTCGAACAGCTATATATATCGAAAAAAGCTCATCTGATCATGCCTACGCACCGCATACTCGACGCGGCGAACGAATCGGCAAAGGGTACCGGCAAAATCGGCACAACCGGCAAAGGCATAGGTCCCGCCTATACGGACAAGATAAGCCGCAACGGTCTGCGAGTAGGCGACTTGCTTCACGATTTCGACAGGAAATACAACGAAGCGAAGCTACGCCACGAAAACATGCTCCACGCGATGAATTACGGCTACAACATAGCAGAATTGGAACGCGAATGGCTCAAAGCGCTCGATTATCTGAAGAAATTCAAATTCATCGACAGCGAGCATTTGATAAACGAATATCTTCAGGACGACAAATCGGTACTTGCAGAAGGCGCGCAAGGCACGATGCTCGACATCGATTTCGGATCATACCCATTCGTCACGTCGTCGAACACGGTCTGCGCCGGATGCTGTACCGGTCTGGGCGTCGCTCCGCGCAATATCGGCGACGTATACGGAATATTCAAGGCATATTGCACGCGCGTCGGCAGCGGGCCGTTCCCGACAGAACTTGACTGCGCGACAGGCGAACAGCTTTGCTCGCGCGGGCATGAATACGGCTCCGTGACCGGTCGCAAACGCCGTTGCGGATGGATAGACCTCGTAGCGTTGCGTTACGCCGTAATGATAAACGGCGTAACAAAGCTGATAATGATGAAAAGCGACGTTCTTGACACGTTTGACGTGATAAAAGCGTGCGTAGGCTACCGCATCGAAGGCAGGGAAGTGACAAAATTTCCGTTTGAAGTGGCAGATACGGACGTAGAGCCTGTGTACATCGACATGGACGGCTGGAAAACCGACATGACAAACATGAAGAGCGAGGACGAGTTTCCCGAAGAATTTAACGCCTATCTGTCGTTCCTCGAAGAAGAACTCGGCGTTCCGATAGTCATCGTATCGGTAGGGGCTGACAGAGAGCAAACTATAGTCAGATGATTTTTGGCAAGGTTTTTGTCATACCTTTACCATATTAATAACATAAAGAAAAAATATTATGATAGCAAGTCCGACATATTGGATTCTTTTTGGAGCAATAGCTTTGTTAAGCTGGCTTGTTTCGGCAAACCTCCAGCGTAAGTTCAAAAAATATTCACAGACGCCGCTTGGTTTGAGCGGCAGGGAAGTAGCCGAAAGAATGCTTCACGATAACGGCATATACGATGTGCAGGTGATTTCGACGCCCGGACGCCTGACAGACCATTACAATCCGGCGACGAAGACCGTAAACCTCAGCGAATCGGTATACAGTCAGCGTAACGTAGCGGCAGCGGCTGTCGCGGCTCACGAGTGCGGGCACGCCGTTCAACATGCAACAGCTTACGCGCCGCTCAAGATGCGTTCGGCGCTCGTTCCGGTAGTCAGTTTCTCGTCGAACATAGTTCAATGGATATTGTTGGGCGGCATGTTGCTTTTGAACGTCTTTCCGCAATTACTGCTGGCCGGTATCGTGCTTTTTGCGCTGACTACACTGTTCAGTTTCATCACTTTGCCGGTTGAAATCAATGCAAGCAACCGCGCGGTAGCATGGCTAAGCAACGCCGGAATAACAAACGGATCTACCGACAGAATGGCTAAAGGCGCGCTTCGTTCGGCCGCCTATACGTACATCGTGGCTGCATTAGGCTCGTTGGCGACGCTGCTCTATTACATCATGCTTTTCATGGGTCGAAGGAGATGACGCAAAAACCTTCCATTCCAAAGGGGACGCGCGACTTTACGCCGTCCGAGACGTCGAAACGCAACCATATCTTTGCCGTAATACGCGACGTATACAAACTGTTCGGGTTTCAGCAAATCGAAACGCCTGCAATGGAAAACCTGTCGACGCTGACAGGCAAATACGGCGAGGAAGGCGACAAACTGCTCTTCAAGATACTCAATTCCGGAGACTGTCTCGCCAAATTCACCGACGAGGAATTGCTCGAAAAGAACTCTCTCCGGTTTGCCGGCAAAGCGTGCGAGAAAGGTTTGCGTTACGACCTGACAGTGCCTTTTGCGCGTTTCGTGGTGCAACATCTCAACGAAATCACATTCCCTTTCAAACGCTATCAGATACAACCTGTCTGGCGAGCCGACCGGCCGCAGAAAGGGCGCTACCGCGAGTTTTATCAGTGCGACGCCGACATTGTAGGCTCGGATTCGCTGCTTAACGAAGTCGAACTCGTGCAGATAATGGACGAAGTATTCCGCCGACTTGGCATCCGCGTCCGCATAAAGATAAATAACCGCAAGATACTTGCAGGCATAGCCGAAATCGTCGGCGAAGCGGACAAGATTACAGACATCACCGTCGCAATCGACAAACTTGACAAAACAAGTCTCGAAAACGTAAACGAAGAGCTTCGCGCCAAAGGCATTTCCGAAGCGGCTATCGGGCAGTTACAGCCGATTATAGTGATGAAAGGCGGCAATCGCGAGAAACTCGCCGTGCTGAAGGAATCGCTGAAAGCGTCGGCGACAGGGCTGAAAGGCATCGAGGAAGCCGAATATTTACTCGGATACATAGAGCAACTGCCGTTGACGGCGGAAGTCGAGACAGACCTCACCCTTGCGCGGGGATTGAACTACTATACAGGAACTATCTTTGAGGTAAAAGCGCTCGACGTCGAAATAGGAAGCATCACAGGCGGCGGACGGTATGACAATCTGACAGGGCTTTTTGGCTTGAACGGAGTGTCGGGCGTCGGCATATCTTTTGGCGTCGAACGCATATACGACGTTATGAATCAGTTAAACAACTATCCGGCGGAAACGGATTCGACTACGACTGTCATGTTCGTCAATTTCGGAGAAAAGGAAGTATCGTACATAATGCCTGTCATTTCGTCGTTACGCGCCGCAGGTGTCAGGACGGAACTTTATCCCGACGCCTGCAAGATGAAAAAGCAAATCGCCTACGCCGACGCAAAAAAGATACCCTTCGTAGCAATAGCGGGCGAAACGGAAATAGCCGAAAACAAAATCACGCTGAAAGACATGACCTCCGGCGAACAGAAATCGCTCTCGACGGACGAAATGACCGACGGCAGGCTGTTCGGCGCATAGCTTCTCAAGATTACATTTTAAAATTTCAATATAATGAAAAAAATTGCATTTTGTTTCTCATTTCTCGTTTGTCTGTCCGTTGTTTGCAAAGCTCAGACGGCGGATAAACCGAAAGCCTACATGGTTTCCAATGCGCACCTCGACACTCAATGGCTCTGGACGGTGCAGACGACTATCGACGACTATCTCCGCCGGACTATGCTTCAGAACTTTTGGCTCATCGAACATTATCCGGATTACATCTTCAACTTTGAAGGCGCTGTCAAATACAGCTGGATGAAAGAATATTATCCCGAAGACTATGAAAAGCTGAAAGAATACGTAAAAGCCGGTAAGTGGAACATTTCGGGCAGCAGTTGGGACGCCACCGACGTCAATATGCCTTCGCCGGAATCGCTTTTTCGCGGAATTTTACTCGGTCAGGAATTTTACAAAAGAGAATTTGGCGTCAAGGGAAACGACTTGTTTTATCCGGACTGTTTCGGTTTCGGATACGCGCTGCCGACAATTGCTTCACATGCAGGACTGATCGGTTTTTCGACGCAAAAACTGCAATGGCGCAAATTTCCTTTTTACGGCGACGAGAAGTTGCCTTTCCTTTTCGGAATGTGGGAAGGAATAGACGGAGCGCGGATTTTGAGCGTAGCTCATGCTCAGGATTATATTTCCCGCTTTGAAAACAAAGATTTAAGTAACGACCAAAAACTGATAGAACTCGGAAATAACGGAATAAACCGGACGGTATACCATTATTACGGCGTAGGAGACCGCGGAGGCTCGCCTTCAATATCGTCGGTAGCTTCAATCGAAAAAGGAATCAAGGGCGACGGACCGGTGCAGATTATCAGCGCGCCGTCCGGCAAGTTTTTCGACGATTACCTGCCATTCGGAAATCATCCGGAGTTGCCTGTATTTAAAGGCGAACTGTTGATGGACGTCCATGCGACCGGATGCTACACTTCGCAAGCGGCGATGAAACGGTTTAACCGCAGAAACGAGCAACTGGCCGACCTCGCCGAAAGAGCTTCCGTAGTAGCGGAATGGCTGGGAGGCATTTCCTATCCCGGCGAGAAAATCAGACAGTCATGGGAGCGTTTCCTGTGGCATCAGTTTCACGACGATATGACCGGCACAAGTATTCCGTCCGTATATACGTTTTCATGGAACGACGAATTGATTTCGCAAACGTCATTTACCCAAACGGCGACGGCAGCGGTAGGCGCTGTCGGTCGCGCTTTGGACACACGCGCTAAAGGGGCGGCTGTAATCGTTTACAATCCGGTCGCTTTCGGGCGAGCCGACGTCGTCGAAGCTACCATCGACATGAGCAATCGACCGAAAGGCGTCGTTGCGACACGTCCGGACGGCAAAACCGTTCCGGCGCAGCTTGCAAAATGGGAAAACGGCAAGGCGACAGTACTTTTTCCGGCGCAAGTCGAGCCTGTCGGTTTTTCCGTATACGACATAAAAAACGGAAGCGCTTCAGGCAATCCGCAGCTTAAAATTTCGGACAGGACGATAGAAAACCGTGTTTACAAAATTGAATTAAACGACGTCGGCGACATTAAATCCATCTTTGACAAGCGTGCGGGACGCGAATTAATCGCCGACGGAAAAACTTTCAGACTGGCTCTGTTCACCGAAAACGAATCAATGTCGTGGCCTGCATGGGAGCTGTTCAAAAAGACTGTCGATGCCGAGCCTGTCTCCATTGTCGACAATTCCGCCGAAATATCCGTTGCGGAAAGCGGGCCTGTAAGAGCTACATTAAAGATAAAACGCTCTTTCGAGCAATCAACTTTTGTGCAGTATATCAGCCTGACCGACGGCGGAGCAGACGATCGCATAGACATATCCTGCGAAGTAGACTGGAGCATGAGAAATGCCCTGCTGAAAGCGGAATTTCCAATGAGCGTAGCCAATAAAAAAGCAAAATACGACTTGGGCACAGGCTTCATCGAACGCGGAAACAATACCGAAACGGCTTACGAAGTAGTGGCTCAACAATGGGCGGACATAACATCGGAAGACAACAGTTACGGCATTTCCATAATCAACGACTGCAAATACGGATGGGACAAGCCGTCGGACAATACGCTCCGGCTGACTTTGCTTCATACGCCGAAGGTGGGCACTGACCCCAACATGACGCATCAGGATCATCTTGACCATGGGCATCACACTTTCCGTTATGCCGTAATAGGTCATGCTTCGTCGCCGAACGACGCGCAGACGGCATGGAAATCGGAGGCATTCAATCAACCGCTGATTTCTTTTACAACTCCGAAACATCCGGGCAAACTGGGAAACAGCTTTTCGTTTGTCAGCTCAAATCTGCCTCAAATAGCCGTCAAAGCCTTGAAAAAGTCGGAAGACGGACAATGTTACATTCTTCGAATCAATGAAATATCGGGCGCCGACTATTCAAATGCGGAAATATCTTTTGCCGCGGAAATAGAAAGCGTGCAGGAAGCAAACGGTATCGAGGAGCCGTTTGAAGCGACTTTGGAAACGGCCGGCAATAAATTCAAATTTCAAGGAAAGGCATTTCAGCCAAAGACATTCCGCGTCAAACTGAAAAGCAACAACTTACTTTCAAAACCGGCAAACATACATCTCGACGTTCCCTATAACGCTACGGCCGTCACGCCCGACGATTTCAACAAAGCGGGCAATTTCGACGGCAACGGCAATTCGTTTTCGGCGGAGTTGCTGCCGAATCATATAGACGACGACGGCGTCACGTTTGCCATAAACAATCGGCCGGATGAATACAACTATGTCCGGTGCAACGAACAGGTCGTTGCGCTACCGGAAAATCACGGCGGCGGAAATCTGTACTTGCTGGTCACGTCTTCAAGAGGCGACAGGCTTGCGTCGTTTTCCGTAGACGGAGCAAAATACGACTTCAAAATCCCCTATTATTCCGGATTTTACGGACAGTGGGGATGGACGGGCGAAAGCGAAGGCTTCCTCAAAGACGCGCCCATAGCCTGGCTGGGAACGCACAGACACAGTTCCGAAAAGGGAAACGAATCATATACTTTCACGTACCTGTATAAAGTATGTATCCCTGTCGAAAAGGGCGCAAAAGCCGTCACACTGCCGAAAGACGCCGGTGTAGCGCTGTTTGCCGCAACGATTTCGAACAACGGAAACGACAACGTAAAGGCGGCTGTCGAAATGAGAGCGATGCCGCACACGACAAAAGCCGTCGAATATACCGATGTTCCCGTCTCCTCAAACCGGAGAAGATAGCCATTATGTCAGTATATTTTTCGTTTATGTCTTATCGACTGCAAAAATGGCAGTTGTTTGCGAGATGAAAATATTTGGCACGATATTCGTAGAATAACGGATACGAAGTAAAATACAAATACAATAACATTTAAAATTTTAGAAATCATGAGTATTAAACCATTAGCAGACAGAGTGCTTATTAAGCCGGCAGACGCCGAAGAGAAGACAGCGAGCGGAATCATTATTCCCGATTCTGCAAAAGAGAAACCATTGAAAGGCGAAGTTATCGCAGTAGGTAAAGGTACAAAAGACGAGGAGATGATACTGAAAGAAGGCGACAAGGTATTGTACGGCAAATACGCCGGTACCGAAATCGAGCTTGACAGCGTCAAATACCTTATCATGCGCCAATCGGACGTACTTGCAATCATTTAAACTTTCAATAAATTAAAACAGAAACTAAAAAAATATCAAACCATGGCAAAAGAAATCAAATTCAATATGGAAGCCCGCGACCTGCTCAAGAAAGGCGTGGATGAATTGGCAAATGCCGTAAAAGTGACATTAGGACCAAAAGGTCGCAATGTGATACTTGAAAAGAAATTCGGCGCGCCGCAGATAACAAAAGACGGCGTGACGGTAGCAAAAGAAATAGAGTTGTCGTGTCCCTACGAGAACATGGGCGCGCAGCTTGTAAAGGAAGTAGCTTCAAAAACCAACGACAAGGCAGGCGACGGTACGACGACCGCAACCGTTCTGGCTCAGTCCATCATCGGCGTAGGGCTTAAAAACGTTACCGCAGGCGCTAATCCGATGGATTTGAAGCGCGGCATCGACAAGGCGGTGGCAAAAGTTGTAGAAAGTCTGGCATCGCAGTCGGAAGCCGTCGGCGACGATATTGAGAAAATCGAGAACGTAGCGAAGATTTCGGCAAACGGCGACGAAAGCATCGGCAAACTCATTGCGGAAGCGATGGGCAAGGTCAAGAAAGAAGGCGTTATCACCGTCGAAGAAGCCAAAGGCACGGAAACGACGGTAGAAGTAGTTGAAGGCATGCAGTTCGACCGCGGCTACATCTCGGCTTATTTCGTAACGGATACCGAAAAGATGGAAACCCAGTTCGAGAATCCCTTTATCCTGATATACGACAAGAAGATTTCGGCTCTGAAGGAGTTGCTTCCGGTTCTGGAACAGGTAGTTCAGACGAGCCGTCCGCTGCTCATAATAGCTGAAGACATCGACAGCGAAGCATTGGCAACGCTTGTTGTAAACCGTTTGCGCGCAGGTCTGAAAGTTTGCGCCGTGAAAGCTCCGGGCTTCGGCGACCGCCGCAAGGCAATGCTTGAAGACATCGCGATACTGACGGGCGGCACGGTTATAACCGAAGAAAAAGGCATGAAACTCGAAGACGCCAAGATTGACATGCTCGGAAGCGCCGACAAGATTACGGTAGACAAGGACACGACCACCGTCGTGAAAGGCAACGGCGAAAAGAAGGAAATCGAATCGCGCATCAGCCAGATCAAGTCGCAGATTGAGACGACGACGTCGGACTATGACAAGGAAAAACTTCAGGAACGGTTGGCCAAACTTGCAGGCGGCGTGGCAGTGCTTTATGTGGGCGCGCCCTCGGAAGTGGAGATGAAAGAGAAGAAAGACCGCGTGAACGACGCCTTGAGCGCAACCCGCGCAGCTATCGAGGAAGGAACTGTTCCGGGCGGCGGCGTGGCTTACATTCGCGCTATCGAAGTTCTGGAAAACCTTAAAGGCGAAAACGAAGACGAGACTACCGGCATCGAGATTGTCAAACGCGCTATCGAAGAGCCGTTGCGCCAGATAGTCGACAACTCCGGCAAGGAAGGCGCCGTAGTAGTGCAGAAAGTAAAGGAAGGCAAAGGCGACTTCGGCTACAACGCCCACACGGACGTGTACGAAAACCTCTGCAAGACGGGCGTGATAGACCCGGCAAAAGTAGCCCGCATAGCTTTGGAGAATGCGGCTTCGGTAGCAGGCATGTTCCTGACGACGGAATGTGTCGTAGCCGAGAAGAAGGAAGAAAATTCCGCTCCGGCAATGTCTCCCGGCATGGGCGGCGGCATGGGCGGCATGATGTAACAGTTATTTGCGTTAATACTATTTGACGGGCTGCCTCTCGATAAAAAGAGGGCAGCCTGTTTTTTTTGCCTTTTCGCGCGTTGCGCATCGTTCCGGATTGACGGCAATAATTGACAATTGACAATGATGCGATTGAGATTGAGATTGACGGACGTCATTGCGAGAAAGTCACTAAACAAGTTTGGCAAAAAGGTAAAATGATGAAAGAAACCGCTGCGCTTGCCGTCTACGCTTGCCGTCATTGCGAGGAACGAAGCAATCCAGACTACAGGGCGCTGGATTGCTTCGTTCCTCGCAATGACGTCCGTCAATCTCATTGCCAATTTGTCCATTGTCAATTATATTGTCGGTATCCGTCATTGCGGGAAAGTTACCGTTGCCACGACCATATATCCGCTTCCGGTCATTCAAATAACCATGCCCAGTCATTCAAATTTCCGTGCTTGGTCATTCAAATTACCGTGCTTGGTCATTCAAATCCGCATCACGGTAGCCTGTGCGCGAACTGCGAAAGCGGTTTGCCGCTCGCCGCTACATTGCAACAATCAAAATAAGGCGGTTTTTTC
>JAITPH010000055.1 GCA_031289515.1 Tannerella sp. | reverse complement strand
CGTATTGGGTTCAGCAGGAAACGCTTGATAATTCTTGTGTTTAACAAAAAAACAAATGAGGCTGCCTTTTTGGACAGCCTCATTTGTTTTTTTGTTTATCAGCAACTTTCAGCGGAAAGCGAGGGATTCGAACCCCCGGTACAGTTACCCGTACACCGCATTTCGAGTGCGGCCCGATCGACCACTCCGGCATCTTTCCTTTCCGAAATCGGGCGTAAAGGTAGAAACTTTTTTTCTAACTCCCAAAAAAAGTATCAATTTTATTTTATGCAATCATAATTCCATCGCCTTCAATTCGGCTATAGCCAATTCGTAATCGCGCTCTGTTTCAAACAGTTTGACGATGGCGTCGTAATAATATTCCAATTCCAGAAGATAATTGATAAGAGAAATTTCGCCCGCATCAAACGCCTTTTTCAGCAATTTTTCGCTGTTGTTTTCCGAAAGCGACTGTTTCAAAACCGATTTATTTTGCCGTAAGGCGGCCGCCTTGAGATAAAGCGACTGCAAATGGTAGTAGAATTGCAGTTTGTCGTCTTCCAGAGCCGCTTCCGATGCTTTCACCTGCGCTTTGGCATGTTTTATCCTGTTTTTATTTTCAAAAAGCGGGATAGAAACGCCGACGCTGATGCCCTGAAAGTGTTCGCCGACGATTTTTTCGCTCATGTAACCGGCCGAAAATTTGGGCATGGCAAGCGATTTGTTCAGTTGCAACTGTTGTTTGTCGATAGCAATTTGAGCGCGGACGTATTGTAAAACAGGGCTTTTGGTTTCGGCTTCGGCATACCAGCCTTCAAAATCGGCAGGCAGGGCGTCGTCGGGGAAATCGCAGTCCTGAAAAACTATTTCCTTGCCGCCGTTCAACCGTCGCAGTTCGGCGAGCAAAGCGTCTCTTTCGCTTTCTATTTGCGATAGTTCGGTCATTGCGGCGGCCCGGTTGAGTTGCGCCTTGTTGTTTTCTATCGCGTTTGCATCGCCCTTTTCCAATTTGATTTTATACATCACGGCAATACTTTCGGCGTTTTTCAGGCGCGCGGAATATTCTTTTACAAGATTGTTTTGATATGTCAAATTGATACAAACCTGTCTTGCCGACAACAGAATATCCGTCCGCCCGGCTTTGTAGGCAAGTCCGGCATTATCGCTCTGCAAACCGGCAAGCCTGTTTCTGTCGATATAAGCGGTAGGGAAATCGAAAGTCTGACGGATGCTTATGTCCGTGCGTTTGCCGATAGCTTTCGGGCTGCCCCATAAGTAGTTAAATTCGATTTCCGGATTTGCGAGCCATATTCCTGTCGAGGCGTCGATTTTTTGCGCTTCAGTCCGTTCGCGTAGCGCGGCAAGCGTTGCGTTATTTTCTTCTATATGATTCAAAACGTTTTCGTAGCCGCCTTGAGCGCCGGTTTTGGCCACGAAAACGGTTGTAACAAGTAACATGTTGATTATTAATTTTTTCATTTTATCCTCCTTTTCCGAATAATTTCATAAACAATAGGTATAATATATATGTTAAGCAAAGTAGACGTGAGCAGACCGCCGAGAACGACGACCGCCATCGGGCTTTGAATTTCGTTGCCCGGTTTATCTCCCTGATAAACAAGCGGTATAAGCGCCAGAGCAGCAGTCAGCGCCGTCATCAGGATAGGGTTAAGCCGGTCGAGCGAGCCTTCGACAACGACGTCGTGCAACAGGGATTTTTCCGTCAATTTGGCTTCCGTCAATTTGGCTTCATAATTGGAGATAAGCAAGATGCCGTTTCGGGTAGCGACGCCGAATAAGGTAATAAATCCGATAACCGAGGGAATACTGACGACGCCGGAAGTGAAGAATACCGCCAACACTCCGCCGATCAAAGCCAGCGGAAGATTGAGCAGCACAATAGCCGAAAGGGTAAGATTCCTGAACTCGCCGTAAAGAAGCATGAAGATGATGCAGAGTGCAAACAGCGAGGCGATAAACAATGTGCGCGACGCATTTTCGGCGCTTTCAAACTGCCCTCCGTATTCTATGCGGTATCCTTCTGGCAGTTTGATGTTTTCTCCTATATTTTTGCGTATGTCGGCGACAACGCTTTTAAGGTCGCGGTCGGCGACATTTGCCGAAACGACGATTTTGCGCTGAACATTTTCGCGGCTGATAGCGTTCGGGCCGCCTGTCGAAACAATCTCGGCAACCGCTTCAAGCGGTACTTTGCGACCTCCGTCTGCGTCTATCAGGGCTGATTTTATCTGTTCGATTTTTTCGGTGTAATTCCTGTTCAGTCGTAGAATCAGGTCGAAACTGCGTTGTCCTTCATATATTTCAGCAAGTTTTTCGCCTGCAAAAGCAAGTTTGACGAAATTGTTGAAATTTTCGATTGTGATGCCGTAACGCGCCAGCATTCTGCGGTTTGCGCGTATCTGCAACTGCGGCGTTTCGGTTTGCTGTTCGACCGAAACGTCCGCCAAGCCGTCTATTCCCCTGATTGAACTTTGAATTTTGTTTCCCAGCATGTATAATTCGCCCAGATCGGAGCCGAACAGTTTGATAGCTATGTTTGCCTGCGTTCCCGAAAGAATATGGTCGATACGGTGTCCGAGCGGTTGTCCTACCGTCGTTGCCATTCCCGGAATCAGGGCAAGCGTCCGGCGCACGTCCGACATAAATTCCTTGCGCGGTCTCTTCTCCAACTCGAATTTCACATCTATTTCGGAACTGTTGACTGTTTGCGAATGTTCGTCCAGTTCGCCTCGTCCGGTGCGACGTGAAGCGCTTTTTATCTCCGGTATGTTCAAAAGTTCGGTTTCGATAAGATTTCCCAAACGCGAGCTTTCATCGAGCGAAATTCCGGGTTTGGCGACTGCCGAAATTGTCAGCGAGCCTTCGTTAAATTCGGGGAGAAAACTTTGCCCCATAGTGAAAAACAGTCCTAAAGCGGCGATGAAAGCGGCAACAGTCGCGTACAACACTTTCTTTTTGTTTTTCAAAGTCCATTCGAGCGACGAAAGATAAGCCGCCGAAAGTTTGCGCGTCAGCCGGCTCTCTTTTTCGTTTTTGTCAAGATATTTTTCGCCCGAAAGCATGAGCCGGCACATCAACGGCGTCAGCGTCATTGCTACGACGAGCGACATGAACAGCGAGACTATATAAGCCACTCCAAGAGGTTTCAACATTCGCCCTTCCATTCCCGAAAGGAAAAACAGCGGAATAAAAGCTGCTATAATAATAAATGTAGCATTCAGAATAGAGGCTCTGATTTCGCGCGAAGCGTTGAACACGACGTCGACGGCGTTTTGTCTTTGTTCTTTTGGCGCGCGGTGATTTTGCTGCAATCGCTTGTAAACATTTTCCACGTCGATGATGGCGTCGTCGACCAGCGAGCCGATTGCGATGCACATCCCGCCGAGCGTCATTGTATTGATGTTCATCCCCAACAAATGCAAAATGATGACTGAGCCTAACAGCGAAAGCGGAATGGCTATGACGGAAATAACCGTTGTGCGGAAACTGCCCAGAAACAGAAACAGAATGACGATGACAAACAAAGCGCCTTCCAAAAGAGCGCTGCCGACATTATTGACCGAAGCCTCGATGAAATCGGCCTGTCGGAATATTTTAGTGTCCATTCGCACGTCTGCGGGCAGCGATTTTCGGATTTCGGCAAGGTTCGTTTCGATGTTTCCGGTTACTTTCAGCGTATTGATATTCGGCTGTTTTGATATGGAAAGGATGATGGCCGGTTTGCCGTTTTGCGAGGCATAACCGAGTTTTACGGCGCTTCCGGTCTCCACATCTGCAACGTCGGATACCACAACCGGTTTACCGTTGGAGGTCTTTATCAGCGTTGCGCCTATTTCTTCGAGGTCGCTTGTACGCGCCATTCCGCGCAGCATGTACTCGTTACCGTAGTCGCGGACGACGCCTCCCGAAGAGTTTGCGTTCAAAGTGCGTCCTGTCTGGGCGAGTTCGTCCATTGTGACGCCGTAAACGTCCATCCGTTGAGGGTCGGCAAGTATACGGTATTGCTTGTAGTCGCCTCCGATGATTGTTACCTGCGAAACGCCTCCGGTAGCAAGTATTGCCGGTTTTACGACCCATTCGGCGATAGTCCGCAAATCCATCTGCGAAGTGGAATCGGACTGCAAGCCAATGAACAGTATTTCGCCCATGATGCTCGATTGCGGAGCAAGGACAGGCACGACACCCGAAGGCATTGTTCCTGCAAGCGTTGCCATTTTTTCGCTTACAATCTGTCTGGCTTTGAAAATATCCGTTCCCCAGTCAAATTCTATCCAGACAAACGAATAACCTTGCATTGAAGCGGAACGTACGCGCCGTACATCCGTCGCGCCGTTTACTGCCGTTTCGATGTGGAATGTCACCAACCGCTCCGTTTCTTCGGCCGACATTCCGTTTGCATCGGTCATAACAACCACGGTAGGAGCGGTGAGATCGGGAAACACGTCTATATCCATTTTCTGCGCAGTATATATCCCGCCTGCAATCAATAATACAGCGCATACCAATACAAAAAGGCGGTTGTTCAAAGAAAATTTTATTATCCTGTTCAACATAACTTTCAATTTTCAATTATTAATGGGCGTGTCCGGCATGAACATCCAAAGATCCGGATGACTGGGCGAGTTTGACTAAGATAGCGCCTTTGCCGACGATCCGTTCTCCGGCTTTTATTCCTGCGGTAATTTCGGTGCGAAGGCCGTTTGTAGCTCCGGTTTCAACGGTGCGTTTCTCGAATAATTCGGGCGTTAATTGTACATAAACAAAAAAGTTGCCAAATTCTTCGACAATAGATTCATTTGGCGCCGTAATTGCCTGACTGTTCGTCTTGGTCGTTATATACATTTCGACGAAGCTGCCGGGCAGCAATCCCGCCTTGTTATTTACCTGAAACACGACAGGAATAAGAGGATTGTCGGCATCAACCGACTTTCCGAACGACAACACCCGCCCGCCCAATTCATCGAGCGTGTATGTATGACTGTCGTTTAGCGCCCTGATATTTGCGGATACTATGCCGCCGAGAACATTAAAGTATTTTGGCTGCAATTCGGCTTTTATCAAAAGGTCGCGATTTCGCGAAATGACCAGAATCCGGCTTCCTGCTTCGACGAATTGACCGTTCTGCACATATACGCCGGTTACGTATCCATCGATAGGAGAGCTTACGGTCTGCTTGCCTGATGCAAAGTTGCGCCGCATGTTGTTGAATTTTGCTTCGGCATTGATGAAATCGGTTTCTGCTTGCAATAAATCGCTTTGTGAAACGATTTTATCCACGGCCAACTCTTTCTTTCGCTCGTACTCGGTTTTAGCGCGTTTGTATCTGCTTTCGGCTTCGGCGTATGATGCGGCAAGATTGTTGTCTGCCATCTCGCCGCCGTCCAAAGCGAGCAATGTCTGACCGGCGACTACGGCTTTGCCTTCTACAATATTACCGTCTGTAAACATCGCTATACCGTTCGTTTTTGCTATGACGATCCTTTCATCGCCTTGCGAAGGCAGGATTTGCGCCGTCGTGCGTATGACCTGTCCGAATGATTCGTTGCGGACTTCTTCGGTCGAGAAATCTATTTTCCAGCTTTGCGCTTTTGTAAAAACGGCGGTATTGCAGGTTGTTTCGGCTGCTTCTTCCAACGCTTGATGTGCTTCGTGTTCATCCGGATAAACAGTTATTTCCGAAAAAGTTATTCGGGCTGTTTTTTCGGGCGTGGATATATCGAAAACGAGTTGCGCCTGTCCTGCCGCTGCTGGTTTTATTTCGAAATCGTAAATGCCCGGTGTTGCCGGTTTGTCGAGGACTTGGCTGATAATTTCGCCGCCGGTCGTCAGGCTTACTGTTATTTTGCCTTCGGTTAAGGGTTTGAAATCTTTTAATGACGATACGTATACTTTCACGACGCTTGTCTCGCCGGTTACGAAAGGGGCTGTCTCGGCTAAGACTTCAAAATCGGAAGAGTATTCCGTTAATTGGAGTTCTTCGTCGTGGTCATGGTCGGCGTCCTTTTTGTCCGCTTCGTGCGTGTGCGAATCGGCGCATCCGGCGCTTCCTGCGCATCCGATCAGAACGGATGCTATAAAAAATGTTATTATATGTTTATTTGTTTTCATTTATTTGTTGTGTTTGTATTGTTATGAATTGTTTCATTCTTCGTCATACTAAACAAGTTTAGCAAAAAGGAAGAATGACAAAGAGAAACCGCTGCGTCTGCCGCCTGCGCTTGCCGTCTGCGCTTGCCGTCTGCGCTTGT
>JAITPH010000163.1 GCA_031289515.1 Tannerella sp. | reverse complement strand
ATACCGCCACCAATGACGGATACCGCCACCAATGACGGATACTGCCACCGATGGCGGATACCGCCACCGATGACGGATACCGCTTGGATGTGCAAGCCGTCAGGCTTGCATCGCTCGGTAGAATATTGTATCGTTTCCGGTATTTTGCAAGCCGTAGGTTTGCAACCGCACCTGTTTATTTTTCATCCTAAATAAACAGCGTCTGTCCGCCTTCGGACAGTTGCAGGAACGAGGTTACGCCCAAAACGTCTTTTATTTCGGGGATAAAATCGCTTTTCTGCAAGCCGAGTATGTGCATTGCCATTTCGCAGGCGTAGAAATTAATGCCCAACTGTTTGGCCGCTTCCACGAGTTCTTCAAGTGTTGCGACATTGTTTTTCCTCATCATTGCGCGAAAGATTTTCGGACTTGCACCCAGAAAATTCAACCTGCTTACCGGTGCAGACTTCAGTCCGCCCATCATTATTCCGAATACTTTCGGCAAAAAGCCTTTCCCGACCGCCGAGCGTCCCTGTTTGATTTTGATAGCGTCCAGTCCCCAGAAGGTGAAGAAAAGATTCACTTCATAGCCGACGGCTGCCGCTCCGGTCGCCAGTGTAAAAACGGCTGTCAGCTTGTCGAAATCGCCGCTGAACGCGATGATAGATAATTTTTTTAATTCTGCCATATATTTAATTGTTTTTGTGTCTGTCCGATAAGTCGCAAACCGCCTGCTCGTAATCGACAAGCCGCGTTATCGCGGGATTCTGCCCGCAAACAGGGCATTTCTCCGAACGCCGCGTCCTGATAGTCCGGAACTCCATCGTCTTTGCGTTAAACGACAGCAGTCTGTTTGTCAGCAATTCGCCCGTGCCGGTCAGGAATTTCAGCGTTTCGGCCGCCTGAATCGTACCCAGCATACCCGCGATTGCACCCAGAACGCCCGCCTGCGAACAAGTCGGCACAGCGTTGGGCGGCGGGGGCGAGTGAAAGAGGCAACGGTAACAGGCCGAGCCGGGCGTATGCGTCATCGTCTGGCCGTCGAACCGCAGTATGCCGCCGTGCGAGAACGGTTTACCGGCAATCACGCAGGCATCGTTGATAAGAAATTTCACCGGAAAATTATCCGTGCCGTCCACGATAAAATCGTAGTCGCCGATAATCTCCAGCGCATTTTCCGCAGAGAGGAGCGTCTGGTAGGTAATCACATTGACATCGGGATTCAGCTGATTGATTTTTTCTTTGGCGGAAACGACTTTCGCCTTTCCGACGTCTTGCGTGAAATGAATAATCTGACGTTGCAGATTGCTCAAGTCAACCGTGTCGCCGTCGATAATTCCGACAGTTCCGACGCCGGCCGCCGCAAGGTAAAAAGCCACCGGAGCGCCCAGTCCGCCGACGCCCACAACCAGAACCCGGCCGCGGCTAATCCGTTCCTGTCCCTCAACGCCGACATCCTGAAGCAATATATGCCGGCTATAACGAATAACCTGTTCTTTCGTAAAATCCATAATCTTTAATAATTGTCAATTGTCTAATTTCCTCCTCCCATAAAATAAAGAAAATCCACAACGTCGCCGTCGTTCAAAACGGTAGAGCCGTAATCTTCGCGGACTACGAACTCGCCGTTCAACTGAACGGAAACCATATCCGGCTGTTCGATGTCGTTCAGGGCGATCAGTTTTTTAAGCGTCAGGGTGTCCTGTATTTCCTGCAATTTGTCGTTTACTGTTATTTTAGCCATATCGTTATTTTAGTTTGAAGTTTTATACAGAGGAGTAGATAAATATCTTTCGCCGGTATCGGGCAGGATAACAGCGACGGTTTTGCCTTTGTTTTCCACCCGCTTTGCTATTTGCAGTGCGGCAAACAGTGCAGCGCCCGACGACACGCCCACCAGAAGACCTTCTTCACGCGCCAGAACGCGGCACGTTTCAAACGCCTCTTCGTTTTTCACCTTGTATATTTCGTCCACAATTTTGGGATTGAATACTTTAGGCACAAATCCCGCTCCGATGCCCTGTATCTTGTGCGGACCGGGTTTTCCGCCCGACAGCACAGGCGAATCGAACGGCTCGACCGCAACTATCCTGATGCCGGGGTTATGCCGTTTCAGCGTTTCGCCCGCTCCGGTGATAGTGCCGCCCGTTCCGACGGCAGAAACGAATATATCCGTTTTGCCGTTCGTGTCGCGCCAGATTTCCTCGCCTGTCGTGATGCGGTGAATGTGCGGATTCGCCGGATTCTGGAATTGTTGGGGAATAAACGAATTTGGATGCCGTTTCTGCAACTCTTCCGCCTTGCGGATAGCGCCTCCCATGCCTTCAAAACCGGGCGTCAGCACGAGTTCGGCGCCCAAAGCCCGCAAAAGGCTGCGACGCTCGACGCTCATCGTATCCGGCATCGTCAGAATCAGTTTGTATCCCTTCGAAGCGGCGATAAAAGCCAGCGCAATGCCGGTATTGCCGCTCGTAGGCTCGATTATAATACTTTGCGGAGTGAGTAGACCGCGTTCTTCGGCGTCTTCAATCAGAGCCAGACCGATGCGGTCTTTCACGCTCCGCGCCGGATTCAGATATTCGAGTTTGACGAGTATTCTCGCTTCTACCTGGTTGAGAGCAACAATTTTTCTCAGTTCCAGAAGCGGCGTATTCCCGATCAACTCTGTTAAATTCTTAGCTATTTTTGCCATAACAGTTTGTTTTTGTCCGTATCATTCTGCAAAGGAACGGCTATTTGTAAAACCCTGCAATACCACAAACGTGGTAATTTTATTTTTTTCCTTCGCGGACTTGCTTGTAGACGATGCCGTCGTTCCATTTCGGGAAATAGCCGTCGTTGGCAAGGCGAAGACCGATTCCGAAGTACAGGTAAAGGTCGTCGAGCGAGCCGGAGAAGTCCCACCATTCCTGAAATTCGTCGCTCGGCTGGTGGTAGGTCGATTTCGTTCCGTATTTGGCTCTCTTTGCTTCTTCGGCTTTCGGGTCGATATAGTCGCCGCCGCCCCTTGCCAGAATGACAGGCACGCCGACTTTGGCAAAATTGAAATGGTCGGAACGGAAATAGCCGCCTCCGGTCGAAAGTCTGGACGGTTTGACGCTGCGTCCCTGCGCGGCTGCCGCTTCGATGACGTATCTGTCCGTTTCCGAATCGCCTGCCGCGGAGAGAATGACGTCGCGCGTGCGGCCTTTCGGTCCGTAGCTGTCCATGTTGATGTTGACGACCGTCTTGTCGAGCGGTTTCAGCGGATGCGAGGCATAATATTCCGAGCCTAACAGTCCGGATTCTTCACCGGTCACGGCGACGAAAAGGATAGACCTGCGGGGACGCTCGGCAAGCCGGCTAAAACGGTTGGCTATGAGAAACAGCGCCGCTACGCCGGTCGCATTGTCGACGGCTCCGTTGTAGATGCTGTCGTTGTCGACCGGTATTCCGATGCCCAAATGATCCCAGTGCGCCGTATATATAATGTATTCGTCTTTCAGGTCTGTGCCGGGAATGACGGCGGCCACATTCGCCGATTCGTCCTTTTTCACGTCGTTGACAGCTTCATAGTCCATTTTGGCGTTTAGGGTATAGCCTTTGAAGCCTTTCTTTTGTGCTGCCGAGAGCGCTTCGGCATACGAAACGCCTGCCTTTTCAAACAGCCGTTTTCCGGCATCGTTTGTTAGCCATCCCTGAAAAGCCATCGTTTGCTCCGTATAGACGCTCAGGCTTTTGCCCGCCCACGAGCTTTGGACGACGTTCCAGTCGTATGAAGCGGGAGCCGTGTCGTGGATGACGAACGCGCCCGCCGCGCCCTGACGGATTGCTTCTTCAAACTTGTACGTCCAGCGACCGTAGTAGGTCATGTATTTGCCCTGAAACAACTTTTCGTCGTAGAATCCGGGGTCGTTGACGAGGATAATCACGATTTTGCCCTTGACGTCCAGGTCTGCGTAATCGTTCCATCCGTACTCCGGCGCATTGATGCCGAAACCGGCAAAGACAAATTCGAGTTTCGGAAGTTTTATCTTTTCCTGCGCTCGCTGCGACCATAAGATAAAATCTTCGGAGAGACGCAGGGACAGGTTTCCGTTCTTCGCTTTCACCGTCAGGTTATTGTTTTTCAGCCGCGTGGAGATGCTTACCAGCGGCACCGGCTGTAAATAACTGTTGCCGTTGGCCGGCTCAAGACCCAAGTCCTTGAATTGAGCGGAGATGTAATCCGTCGTAATCTTGTCGTGCTGCGATAGCGGTTTCCTGCCGCCGAAAGCATCGGACGAAAGCGTCCGCACGTGTTCGCGGAAAAACGTTTCGTCGTTTACCGTCTGTTGTCCGGCAGGCGCATTGCCCTGTCCGTTTGCCATAAAAGCGCATCCCGTAAGGAATGTCATCAATAATACTTTTGTTTTCATTTGCTTTGAGTATAAATATTTATTTTAAAAAACGGCGCAAGGTAGGGCTTTTTTGTCTAAAAGCATAATGTTGATAAATATTTTTTGTCCGAAAGGGTGTTGTTGGAGGTAAAGATTTTATCTTTGTCATCCGATATACGAAAAAATATGGCTACGGAACCGATTAATTTAGACGATAATAATGATATTTTCAGTCAGGCTGCCGATTTTATCCGGCAAACCGACAGGAACGTGTTCCTGACAGGAAAGGCAGGTACCGGAAAGACGACTTTCCTGAAGCATATCCGCCGGACGACTGAAAAGAATATGGTAGTGCTGGCGCCGACCGGCGTTGCCGCTATCAATGCGGGCGGTCAGACGGTGCATTCATTTTTTCAGATCGACAGGGGCATTTACATTCCCGACGATGTCCGTTTGCGAAAAAAAGCTCCCAAAGACGCCGCCGACAGACGTATCATTTCGGATTATTTTCATTACAACCGCGAAAAAACGGAGCTGATAAAGTCGCTCGAATTGCTTGTCATAGACGAGATTTCAATGCTTCGCTGCGATTTGCTTGACGTAATCGATAAAGTTCTGCGATACGTCCGCAACTGGGACAGCGAGCCGTTTGGAGGCGTGCAGATGCTGCTGATCGGCGATACTTTCCAGTTGCCGCCTATCGTTTCGGGCGATGACTGGAAAATCCTTGAAAATTATTATGACAGCCCTTTTTTCTTCAGTGCGCAGGTGGTTACGGCAAATCCGTTGCTGTACATAGAGCTGAAAAAGGTTTATCGCCAGCAAGACCCACGATTCATCGAGCTTCTGAACAATATTCGCACAAACAGCATGACCGGCGGCGACATGGAGCTGTTGCAATCGCGTTTCCTGCCTGCTTTTCAACCCGACGACGCTTTGCCCTATATCACGCTTGCCTCGCATAACCGGATTGTGGACGACATCAACAGGACAAAACTTGCCAAACTGCCGTCGGAAGAAAAGACTTTTGAGGCGACCGTGACAGGCGTATTCCCCGAAGAAATCATGCCTGCCAACTATATGCTGCATCTGAAGGAAGGCGCGCAGGTTATTTTCGTCAAGAACGAGTTGCCCCGATATTACAACGGAATGATGGGAACGGTCAGGCAAATACTTGAAGACGGATTGCTTGTAACCGTTCCGGACGGCGAAACCCTTACCGTAAATATGACCGAATGGGTAAATATCAGGTATTCGTGGAACAGGAGGGAAAACAAAATCGACGAGGAGATTGTCGGGACTTTCACGCAGTATCCTCTCAAGCTGGCTTGGGCGATTACGGTGCATAAAAGTCAGGGATTGACGTTCGACCGCGTTATTGCCGACGTCGGCTCGGCTTTTACCTACGGACAGGTTTATGTCGCTCTGAGCCGTTGCTCGAATCCGGAAGGCTTGATTCTTCGCTCAAGAATCGGCAGGGAATCTATCCGGACTAATCCTCAAGCCTTGTTTTATGCCCGAAATGCGATACCGGATGCGCAGTTGCCGCAAATGCTGGAAGAGGCGAAAGCGGAGTTTGCCGCGGTTAAAACGAATCCGGCGCTTCCGGCTAACGAACCTGATATGACGGTCGAAAATGTTTTTGAGAAGATGGACGACTATTTCGGCGATACGGATTTGAATATCGTGGCGCTCTCCGATAAACTGACCGCGCTGCTGGCTGAAAATACAACGTCTTTCGCAAAGAAAATAAAGGCTCTCGAATGGGATAAATCCGACGCCGTCGTTTTTCTTTTTATCTGTCACTTGTTTGTAAACAGTCATGTAGAGACTTTTGATTTGTCGGATTTGGAAGAACTGTTCGACCGAAAACGCGATTACCGCAAATTGCGATTGTCGTTTCTTAACAGGACTTTTCCGGCTTTTCCGGCCGGATACCTCAAGTCGAGCGGCAATGTTTACTGTCTGACTTCCAAAGCGAGAAAAACTCTTTTGTCCGGCATTTTGGAAACGGAGGAAACGCAAAAAACGAAAGTAACGGAAAATGTCAATACGATTTCGGCAAATCAAATCGTCGATTGCAGAAATATTACTCCCAAGACGCTGTTTTATAATCCGCAGGAACGCGAACAGGTGGCTTCGTTGAGCAAGCTGCTTGACAGGGAGCATTTCGACGAAGTGCAGCAACGGTTGTCGGCGGCTGGAATGAGAAAGGGATTTGCCTGCCTGTTTTACGGCGCGCCGGGCACCGGTAAAACCGAAACGGTTTATCAGCTGGCGCGGCAAACCGACCGCAACGTCTTTGTCGTCAATATCAGCGAGACTAAAAGCGCATGGTACGGCGAGAGCGAGAAGAGAATCAAGGAGGTTTTCGACCGTTACCGCGATTATGCGAAGGAGAGCGTGCAGACGCCGATACTGCTTTTCAACGAAGCCGACGCCGTAATAGGCAAACGTCTCGAAAACATGCAACATTCCATCGATCAGACGGCTAATGCCATTCAGAACATCATCTTGCAGGAAATGGAGAATCTGGAGGGGATAATGATTGCGACGACGAATCTGGACAGCAATCTCGACAAGGCATTCGAGCGTCGATTCCTGTACAAGATTGAGTTCGCAAAGCCGACGAAAGAGACGCAAAAAGACATCTGGCTAACGTTAATTCCGGCATTAAAGTCGGCAGAAGCAAGCGAACTGTCCGACAGCTACGACTTCAGCGGAGGCGACATAGAGAATATCTCCCGCAAATACACGGTAGAAAACATCATTCGCGACAAGATGCTCACGCTCGCTGATCTGCACCGCTTATGCGGCGAAGAAAAAATGTCCCGCGGCGGACAACGTGTTAAGGTTGGGTTTTTATAGCGTTAATCATGGAAGTCGCCCTTTGCATACCGTCTTTTGCGGAGCGTCTTTGATGCTTTAAACGTTAAATATATGTAAATATTTGAAGTTTGGAGAACAATTTGTTGCATCGTATCTTTTTGAAACTTACCTTTGTCGCCATATTTCAAATTGGCAAAAAAATGGACAACAGCTACATACGATTCAACCCAAGCCCGACAACAACATGTCAGGTTGCAAACGGCTACCGTTTTTTAGGCTTATTTAACGACAGATCCTTGCATACAAGCGATATTTTCTTAAGAGAGAGAGAGAGAGAGAGAGAGAGAGAGAGAGAGAGAGAGAGATGCGCAGGCGTATATATGTATGTACGCACACGCGCTAAATATACAGAAGAACAGTCAAATAAATCACATAACCCTATCGTCAATTTTGTCGAAACAAGCGACGAAAAGGGATTTTTTTTACAAAAACGTTTTAGGGGACAATCAGGCGGGGCTAACAGTTTCGCACCACAATTCAATGGGAATGTTACAGAACAAAATCGTTCTGCAACGCTCAGTGAAAGTCAATTTATTTTTTATGATTGCGATTTTTTATCGCATAATCAATTGTATAAGAGTATTAATCTAAAGAAAAAATCGGTATGCTAAATTTTATCAAAAAACAATCAAACTATTTTCGGGGAAACAGTAGAAGAAAACTGTTTTCTATTTTTGTATGTGTGATATGTATAGCTGTTTGTCCTGTTTCAGGTTTTGCACAACAGGCAAATAAACATATCACCGGCACCGTCGTGGATGAAAAAGGAGAATCCATTATCGGCGCCAATGTAATAGAAAAAGGGATTGCCAACGGCACCAGCACTAATCTGGGCGGGCAATTTACTTTAAATGTATCGCCCAATGCCATCCTTGTCATTTCCTACATCGGATATAATTCACAGGAAGTGGCGGTAGGAAACCGAACAA
>JAITPH010000102.1 GCA_031289515.1 Tannerella sp. | reverse complement strand
GACTTTCTTCTAAAGACTAAAACGCGCAAATGCTTTGCCAATCAAGGACTGATTGCCGACATTGCGAGCTAGCGAAGCAATCCAGCGCCCTGTATATTACTGGATTGCTTCGTTCCTCGCAATGACGGCAAGCGTAGCTGTTTCGCTTCGTCATACTTCCTTTTTGCTAAACAAGTTTAGTAATTTCCTCGCAATGACGAAGATACCTCCTCCGACGAGGGGGAAATGAATGTATATAAATGATTCAAAACATTAAATGATTCAAAAAGAAAAGTACATAGCGAATATATTCCTACATTTGCATAAATATAAACCATAAAAATATGAAATTATGAAACTGAAATTTATCTTATCACCATCATTATCTATTGATTTGCTTGTGTTTGTTCGTGTCTTTATAGGAATACTTATCATTAAGCACGGCTTTATTTTATTTGACGCCGAAGCCATGGCGCAATCGGCAGGATTCTTTGAAAACATACACATTCCTTTGCCGACGCTTATGGCGTATGTAGCCAAATCAACGGAATTTTTCGGAGGCATATTCCTTGCGCTTGGGTTATTCACTCATATAACCGCAGCCATATTAGTGTTTAACATGTTGGTCGCTCTGGGGACAGCATTCGGATTCAACATTTTTGAAGGCGAAATCGCGTTCCTGTTCCTTTTGTTATTCATTGTATTTGCAGTAGTTGGCGGCGGAAAGTATAGCCTTGATTATTTCATCTTAAAAAAATAATCGCTACTGTCCGGCAAGAAAATAAGTAGGGCGGGTTGGTCGGCATACCGGAATCAGGATATATTCAGGATTTCCCGGATTTGTTCTTCGCCGAGTTGGGTGATCGTTTGGATTTGTTCTATGGTCAGACCATTTCGGTAAGCATTTACTACGACTTCGGTAAATGCTTCGACTCGTCCTTCTTTTATGCCTTCTTTTATGCCTTCTTCCCGTCCTTCTTCCCGTCCTTCAATAATACCTGTTTTAATTACGCTTTGTTGATAGCGTACGGCTTCAATATGATCATTGTAGGTGGCCCGTTCGGAGGCGCTCATATTGTCTACACGCAGACGCTTGCGCGCTTCGGACAGGCCTTTTGCCGTGGCGTTTTCCGGTATTTCGCTTGTCTTGAGGAAGAGTATCCACTCGTCCAATTGCGTGGTGGCAACCTCGTTGAAGTCTTCGACCCGCAGGATATAGTATTCCGGATAGATGTCGCCCGCTTCCTTGCAGGCAAACTGCTTTTTCTGGGATGCGGACAGTTGCAGTATGTCTTTTCCGTGAATCCCGCGAAACTCCGTGCGTCCGTGATAGACATAGTCTTTTCCCTGTCCAAGTTCGAAATAGACAACGTTGATGGAGTATACTTTTTTCACATTGTCATATTCTTCACCCTCTCCGATGTATTCCGTGATGACTTTGGACGTGCCGTAAAGCATCCGGTGGAAGTAGTTCAGTTCGCGGTTGTTCTGTACTTCGATGATCAACAGTTCGCCTGCGCTGTTTTCGGCAAGCAGATCGACGCGGTTGAACTTGTCGACGGCATGTTCCTTGTTGCTTTCGCTGTCGAGAATCTTCTCGATACGAATGTCGTCACCAAGCACGGTCGAAAGGAAGCCTTCCAGAATGACGAAGTTGGCTTTTTGTCGGAGCAGGCGTTTGATAGCCCAGTCGAAGCGGATGTAATTTGTCTTTCCCATAAATCCATATTTTAATGCATTGAACGCCCAAAGTTACGAATAATTTTTATCGCTGCAAATATTTTATCTGATTTTTCCCTTTTGTTATTCATTGGATTTTTTCAAAAATACTTTGCCGGTTTAAAGATCGTTTGACTTTTGCAGCAACATACTCGCCCCGCTTAGGGTGAGTGTTTTCTTTTTATCCGTATGACTAAAATCGTTTACAACAAATCTTTTTCGGATTATCCTATTGGAAATTACGTCATTTCATTATGTATATCCGCAATGTTTGCGCCCACCATGCACGGATATGGAATTGTCCGTTGAGTATTCAGCCGTTGTTTCCCCGAAACCCCTCGAAAGTCTCCAAAAATAAGTAACTGACAGTTTCCCGCATTTTATCTCTTTCCCTGTAAAAGCTACCGCCATCAGCAACGAATCGTTTACTTCCTTGTTTGGGATGCCGAGCGTGTATTCTTCCATTTCGCCGAGCGCGGCTTCGTCAACGCTTTTCACGGTCAGGTAACCCGTCTGCACCAATGCCGAGAACAAATCGGGGTTTTCGACGTCAAATCCGGAAAAGGCAGTGGCGTTGACTGTGACCGGATTTAAAAACGTTCGGGTGTCTTGAGAAAAATATCTTTTCCGACACAATAAATCCGCTTCGCTGTCGTTTGTCTGTTATATGAACTTAATAATATACGCTGAAAAGCGATTGATAATATGAAACGATTGATTTTGACATTTTTTGCTACTATATTGTGTTATTCGTTGTTCTTTGACAATGAACCCGAGTTTAATGCGGTTGAAAAGATAAACTATATTCAGAATAGTCCTTCAATTCCGTCTGTGTATAACCTTGCTCTCGATACGGTTAATTATTATTCTTCGTATTATGCCGTCGACGGCAGGTTAGCCGTTTTTCGTCCTTGATTTGAAAAACATGTATCTCTCCATGACTTCGTTTACGTACTTGAATGTCTCTACGCCGCGCAGATAGCCGTGCTTGCAGACAGGGTTGTTGTAGTATTCCGGCTCGCTTTTCAGGACGATGAATCCGGCGACGTTGCCGTCCCAGACGTCTTTGCTTTTGCCGTATTCGAGAGCCAGATTACGCGCGTCGACGACGTGTCCGCCGCCTGCGTTGTATGAGGCTAAGGTGAACTTTATCTTCTCCGTTTCGTCTTCGATGTCGGGAAAAAGCTGTCTGAAGTAGACAAGACATTTTATGGCGACTTGTATTGACAATTCGGGGTTGTCGAGGCTGTCGACGTGGAAGCCGAATCCGCGCGCCGTATTTGGCATTATGCCCATCAGTCCCTTTGCGCCTGCCCACGATTCGAGATGATTGTAGAATTTCGATTCCTGATAGGCTATCGCTGCAAGCAACTGCCAGTCCCAGCCGAGTTCGCTTGAGTACTGCCGGAACAGTTCGTCATAAGGGGAAATATCGCCTTTTTTGATTATCAGTCCATCGGCGGCGACGTCGTCCTGCTTCGAACGCTCGAAATACCGTTTGGTCGCCGCTTTCAGGGTTGCGCCTTTTGATATGTTTGCCGCCCAGTCGTTGACTGCCTGCGCGAGCTTGGGACAGTCTTTGCGGACTATCCACGAGGCTCTCTGGGGAAAACTGACGGACAGTCCGATGTCGATGTTGCTGTAATAGGTGTGGTTTAGCCGTGCGATGTTGCTTTCGCTGACCGTATAGCTGATTTCGCCCGATGCGACCATTTCTATCAGGTCTTCGATGGTGACCGTATCGCGTCCGACGTCTTTTATCCTTATTCCGCCGCCAAGTTCTTCGTTGAGGCTGACGAGGCGGTCGTGGTAGCGCGAGCCGCTTTTTACTACTACTTCTTTGCCTATTAACTGCGTTACGTCTTTTATTATCGTATCGCTCCGGTCGGCGCGCTGGACGATGACGAGGTGGTTTTGCTGCTCGACGCCGCAAAACAGGTATCTGTTTTTCATCGTATTGTCCATTTGAACGGGATAGGCGAGGATGTCGGCTTCGCCTTGACGTAGCATTTCTTCGAGGCGCGTGACGTTTTCGGCTATCTTTATTTCCAGCTTGAGGCCGAGCGAGCCTGCAAAGTCTTCTATCAACTCGTATTCATATCCCATTTGCTGCATTTTGTAGATGAAATAGGAGGCTGAGGTGTTTAGTGTTACTGCCGTTAGGGTGTCTTTGGCTTTTATTTCGGCGAGGTCGTATATTGGATGATTTGGTTCTTTGGGCTCTTTTGGTTTGGCGAGGTTGCAGGCGGTTAGAAGGGGGAG
>JAITPH010000117.1 GCA_031289515.1 Tannerella sp. | reverse complement strand
GCCTTGAAACGATAATTGGAAAACGATTTTTGATTTTCTTTCCCCAATGTATAAATTACCTGTTCCAATTCCTTATCAAGAGGTGTTTCGCTCTGTTTGATTTTTGTTTTATCTTTTAACGGGACATCAAAAGTGGTTACATATTCAAAATTAGGCTGAACTTGATTCTTATTTATCCTTTTGGAATTTCCGTAATAAGCAACCTCCGTATTGTCCGATAAAAGCAACTCCACGTCCATTTCCAAATCTCTGAGATAATAGTATTTTTTTGACAATAAGGAATTTATACTCCTCAGAATACTTGTTTTACCAACACCGTTAATGCCCACAAGAATATTTACATCGGAATTTAAAGTCCATTCCAATTGATGTCTCTTAAACAAGCCCTTAATCTCTATTTTTTTTATTAAACTCATATTCCTGAATGTTTTACGAATTAAAAATCTCCCGCACCGTTTCCCGGTCGTCAAAATGATATTTAACCCCCTTGACGTCCTGATAATCTTCATGCCCTTTTCCGGCAACGAGTATGACGTCTCCCTTTTTCGCCAGCGCTATTGCGGTCTTTATTGCCTGCTTGCGGTCGGTGATGCAAAGCGTCCTTTCCTTGTCGCTTGCCGTCAGACCGGCATACATATCGCCGATGATATCGTCAGGCTCTTCAAAGCGCGGATTGTCGGAAGTCAGTATCAGTTGGTCGCTCTTACTTGCCGCTTCTTTAGCCATAAGCGGACGTTTGCCCTTATCGCGGTTTCCGCCTGCCCCGACGACGGTTATGACACGACCGTTTCCGTCGATGACTTCGTTAATGCTGTTCAGCACATTCTCAAGAGCGTCCGGAGTATGGGCGTAATCGACAATCAGTGTCACACCCTTTGGCGAATGAATAGTCTCAAACCGTCCCGACACGGAGAAAAGCGAACTCAATGCCACCAACGCCTCTTCGTCGTCCGCTCCGATAGCCATCGCCGCGCCGTAGACGGCAAGCAGGTTATACGCATTGAAACGACCGACAAAATGCGTAAATACATCGCGACCGTTTATATCCATTTCCGTTCCGTCCAAGTGAGATTCTATAATCTTACCTTTAAAATCTGCCATTGTGCGAAGCGAATAAGTCAGTTTGCGCGCCGCCGTATTTTGCAGCATCACCTGTCCCGATTTGTCATCGGCATTTGTCAGCGCGAATGCCGACGGCGGAAGATTGTCAAAAAACGATTTCTTTGCTTTAAGATAGTTATCCACCGTAAGATGATAATCCAGATGGTCGCGCGTGAGATTCGTAAAGACGCCCCCGGCGAAGGAAAGCCCGCTGATACGTTTCTGGTCTACCGCGTGCGAACTGACTTCCATAAAGGCATACTCGCATCCGGCGTCGACCATCATAGCCATCAGGCGGTTTATGGTTATAGGGTCGGGCGTAGTATGCTCCGTAGGAAAGGCTTTATCGTCCACATAATTGCAGACCGTCGAGAGCAAGCCCGCCCTGTATCCGAGCTTGCGGAACAAATTGTATAAAAGCGTGGCGATAGTAGTTTTGCCGTTCGTGCCGGTCACTCCGACGAGCGTCATACGGCGCGAAGGCTCTCCGTACCATGCCGATGCGATGCGTCCCAAAGCGTCGGCAGAATCGGGTACGGTCACGAAAGCGACATCATCGCGCTCCAATTCTACCGGATGTTCGCATACGACGGCAACGGCGCCCTGTTCGACTGCCTTTGCCACGTAGTCGTGTCCGTCGACAACCGTACCCTTGACGGCGACAAACAGCGAGCCTGCTTTCACCAGCCGCGAATCCGACTGTATATCGGCAATGTCGGGATTCCTGCCCTCCGGCGTCTCGCCTGCTCCTGCCGTATTTAATATTTCCGATAATTTCATTCTATATATATATTAATGTATATCACTTCAATGTAAGCGTCACGGTCTGTCCGGGTGTTATTTTGACGCCGTTACCAACCGACTGCGATACGACGCTTCCCTGTCCGGAAATCGTGACGCGAAGCCCGCAACTCTCAAGCGCATAGACGGCGTCCTTTGCTCCCATCCCGACAACGTTTGGCACAAGATTATCAACAACCGTCAGCTCTTTCAACTCGATTTTGTCATTTTTTGCGTCGGCATGTACATATTTCGACGATAATTTACCGTTAGTAGACGCCTTTATGTCAAATTTGTCCATAACGTTCGCCAATGCGGTATAATTTCCGCTTTTGACTTTCGGCACGGACGCTTTCAGCGTGTCTTCGGGCGTCTTTTTAATATCCAGAACGGTGCAATTAGAATATATCTTCTCCGCTATATCCTTTACGACCGTTCCGCACATCAGACCGCCCGACGGCAAGCCGATGCCGGGTCTGTTGATGACGACTATGCACGTGTACATGGGATCTTCATAAGGGAAATAGCCGCAGAACGTCACGTTATGCCCCGAACGGACGCCGTGGCTTGCTATCTGTGCCGTTCCGGTCTTTCCGGCTATTGTTATGACGGACGACTTTGCCGGCTTCCCTGTACCGTCGCGGTGACTTGACGTCGGGTCCATGTAATTCACCACATTGTACAACATCCCCTGTATTATTTTCAAAGTCCTTTCGGAGCATATCTCCGGTATGATGACCTCCGGTTCGAAGTGTTTGACCGACCGTCCGTTTTTGAGCACGTCCCTGACGAACATCGGACGCATCATTTTGCCGTCGTTGGCAATGGCGTTGAAGAATGCAAGCGTCTGAATCGGCGGTATCGTCACCTCGTACCCGAAAGATGACCACGGCAACGTCATCCTCGACCAGTACCGGCTGTCGGGCCAACGGAGCGCCGCCTTCCCCGCGCCGGGTATTTCGAGCTTCAGATCGGCGTCCATTCCTATCCTGTGCAGTCCTTCTATGAACTTCTTCGGATTGTTGCCGTATCCCTGCATGATGATTTTAGCCACGCCGATGTTCGACGAATACCAGATGGCTTTTTCGGCCGTTATCAATCCATATCCGCCGCTGTTAATGTTATGGTCGTTAATGCTTGCGCCTTCGTAGCGGTAAACGCCGTTTCCGACATTGACAGGCGTAGACGGCTCGACAACGCCGTCTTCGATGGCAACCATCATCGACGCTACCTTGAACGTCGACCCCGGCTCTATCTGGTCGGCGACGGCATGATTCAGCGACTCGTTATATCGTCCCTGTCCGGCCCTCTCCATATTCGTAATCGCTTTTATCTCGCCGGTTTTGACTTCCATTACGACGGCCGTGCCTGCGAATGCGTTTATTTCCTTCAGCTTGTCCGTCAGCGCCTTTTCGACCAGATCCTGTATGTTTATGTCTATCGTCGAGCGTATGTCCATGCCGTCCGTCGGCTCTATTTCGACGGTACTCGTCCACTTCCAGCCTGTCCGCTGCATCGCGCCCCAGCCTGCCACGCCGCAAAGCAGCGAATCGTACTGCATTTCAAGTCCGTGACGGCCGTGCGTCACGCCGGTTTTTACATCTATCGTATCCACGATATTTCCTATCGTGCGCGCCGCCAGCAATCCGAACGGCTTGTCGCGCTTTATCACTTCCTCGGAATAGAAGCCGCTTCTGACGCTGCCCAGCCTGAAAAACGGAAATGATTTTATTTCCTTGAAATCAAGATACGAAACTCGTCCGTCATAGACCGGATAACGCCTTGACTTTGCCTTCAATCCTTTCAGCAGATATGCCTTATAGCCTTCCGGCGTGCGGTTTTTGAGCTTTTTGGAGAGACGGTACGCGAGCGAATCGATGCCGTTGCGTTTGCCGTGGAGAAACGAATCGACCGGAAAACCTTCGGCTTTGAAGTCCATAAACATTTTGTACTGGGGCGCACTGACGGCCATCAGGCGGTCGTCGTCGGAAAATATACTGCCCCGCGTCGGATTAATCATGCGGCTTGAGCGGGTCAGACGCGGGTCTTTCGAGGCTAATTCAAGCCATTCCTCTCTCTCGGTTACGCCGATTTTGAACGATTTCCAGATAATCAGACCGCCTACCGCGACTAAAAACATGGTTATGAAAAAGTATCTGAAAAAGATATTCGTATCCTTTTCATTGCTTCCCTTTGGTGTTGTTTCCTTTTTCGGCATACCGTATACTGTTATTTCCGAAGTTTATACGGAGGGGTTTTGGCTCTTTCGATTTCCAGACCGCGCCGTTTGACGAGTTCTTCGACCTGCGATGGACGCGTGTTTCCGGTCAGGCTTGCCGACGTCAGCAATGCCTGATACTTTACGTCTTTCAACTGCTCCTGAAGATGCTCTATTTCCCTGACTTTAAGCGTGCATGTATAGCGGTTGCTTATGTAAAAAAACAGCAGAAACGCGACCAGTACAAACATCCTTGTGTGTTTCAAAAAGAAATCTTCCTTGAGTATGCCGCCGCCAAGTATGTACATCAGCGAAACGCGCCTTTTTTTCTTTCCTTCTCCCATATTTTTTATTGTTTATAATTCATGTTTTTTCCGCTATTCGCATCCTTGCGCTTCGGACGCGCGGATTTGTTTCCACTTCGCCGGCCGACGGCGTTATTGCCTTGCCGACCGGACGGAGGGGCGGCTGAAGGTTTCCGTAAATATCCTGCGCTATTTTGCCTTCCGTGTTGCCTGCCTTCATGAAATTCTTCACCATCCGGTCTTCCAGCGAATGATATGTTATGACGACGAGGCGTCCTCCGACGTCAAGCAGTTTGAGCGACTGCTCCAGCATCTCGCCCAGCGCCTGCATTTCATGATTTATTTCTATCCGGAGCGATTGAAATGCCTGCGCAAGGAACTTCTTTTCCTTTTCACGGCTTGCAAAGGGCGCGAGTATCTCCAGCAAATCCGAAACCGTCTCGAAGGGCTTTTCCTGCCGGCGGGCTACGGCGGCTGCGGCTATCCGGCGCGACTGTCGCAACTCGCCGTACAGGTAGAAAATATTTGCCAGACGCTCTTCGGGATATGTGTTCAGGGCTTCGGCTGCCGTCGTTCCGCCGCGGCTGTTCATTCGCAGGTCGAGCCGTTCGCCGCCGAAACGGAACGAGAAGCCGCGTCCGGTATCGTCCAGATGATGCGACGAGAGACCTAAATCGGCTATTATGCCGTCGAGACTGCTTTCGTTGTGATAGCGCATGAAATTGGACAGGTATCTGAAGTTGCTTCTGACGAAGACGAACCGCCGGTCGTCGACAATATTTGTTTCCGAGTCTGCGTCCTGATCGAAGCCGTAGAGGCGTCCGTCGCGGTCGAGACGCTCCAAAATACCGCGCGAATGGCCGCCGCCGCCGAAAGTGGCATCGACGTATGTTCCCGAAGGTTTGATATTCAATCCTTCGAGGCTTTCTCGAAGCAGTGCCGGGATGTGATATTTCAATTCTTTATCGCTCATTACGAATCGTTTGCATCTTTTTTTGCTCTGTAATTGCATCATTAAAGAGGTAAAAGTATACATTTTCCGCATTTTGTGCGGAGGAATATCAAAAAAAAGTTTTCAACACACCACAAAATTAATTGAAAATCGAAAGTTGAAAGTTGAAAATTATCGGGACGTCGGACGACGTTGCGAGTGTATTATTAAACGAGTCTGGCGAATCTGCGCTTGCCGTCATTGCGAGGAACGAAGCAATCCGGAAAATTCAGGGCGCCGGATTGCTTCGTTCCTCGCAATGACGGAGTATGGACGGAGAATTTTCATCACAAATCATTGGAAATTCAAAATTTTATGTAACTTTGCATGTCGAAGTTATATAAATAAAGCATGGACAAACGGATTTTTGAACAAATACGAGCATTGAAGCGGGAATTGCTGCCGGACGAGAGGGTTATCCTTTTCGGCTCGCAGGCTCGCGGCGATGCCCGGGATGATTCGGATTGGGACCTGCTTGTGCTGCTCAACAGGGACAAGAAAAATTTTATCGAAGACTCCGACAAGTACGCATATCCGTTCACGGAAATGGGATTCCAACATGATGTGCTTATCAATGCTAAAGTTTTCACGGAGAAAGAATGGCAGGGACAAAAACCTTCCCTGTTTTACAAGAATGTCGAACAGGATGGAATAGAAATAGTATGATATTAAGCAAGGAAGAAAGAGAAGCCGTTGTTCAGCATCGCCTGCAGAGAGCGAAAGAAACTCTGACTGAAGCAAAGACCTTATACGGTTAGGGCATTGGTACGGAGCGGCAAATCGCCTGTATTACGCTTGCTTTTATGCAGTTGTATGATTTCTTGTAAATAACGGTTTCACACCGCACACTCACAATGGGGCATTTTCTTTGCTTGGCAAGCATTTTGTGACGAAAAATATTATCAGTAGAGAACAAAA
>JAITPH010000045.1 GCA_031289515.1 Tannerella sp. | reverse complement strand
ATAGGTCTTCAGACGGTCGACGAACTGTTTTCGCAGATTCCGGACGCGATAAAAGTGAAGGCGTCGAATCTTCCCGAAGGCTTGTCCGAACTTGAGACAAGCCGCCGGATAAGAGCCTTGGCAGACAAGAACGTCGTCTTCAAAACCATCTTTCGCGGCGCGGGCGCATACAATCACTACATACCGTCGATAGTCAAAAGCGTTACCGGAAAAGAGGAGTTTCTGACCGCGTACACGCCCTATCAGGCGGAGATTTCGCAAGGCGTGCTGCAATCTATTTTCGAGTATCAGACGATGATATGCCAACTGACCGGCATGGACGCATCGAACGCTTCGGTTTACGACGGCGCTTCGGCGGCAGCCGAGGCGCTGGCAATGTGCGTCGAACGCAAGCGGACAAAGGCGCTCGTCGCGGCAAGTACGAACGGGATGACTTTGCGCACGATGAAGACTTATTGCGAAGGCAGCGGAGCGTCGCTCGAAACCGTCCCGGTCTCCGGTGACGGTCTGACCGACGCTGATGCTCTCCGCGCGGCTCTTGAGGACGATACGGTAGCCTGTTTCTACCTGCAACAGCCGAATTATTTCGGACTGATAGAAGATGCCGGAGCGTTGGGTAAAATTGTGCATGAAGCCGGAGCGAGGTTTATAATCGGCGTCAATCCGGTTTCTCTCGGTCTGCTGCGGACGCCTGCCGAATACGGCGCCGACATAGCCGTCGGCGAAGGGCAACCGCTCGGTATGCCGCTCTCGTTTGGCGGTCCATATCTCGGCTTTATGGCTTCGACGGCGGCTATGCAACGGCGTTTGCCGGGTCGTATTGTCGGCGAAACGGTCGACGTCGACGGCCGCCGCGCGTTTGTGCTTACACTTCAGGCTCGCGAACAGCATATCCGCCGCGAAAAAGCATCGTCGAACATTTGCTCGAATCAGGCTTTGTGCGCCATGACGGCGGCGGTCTACATGGCTGCAATGGGTCCTGACGGTATGCGTAGCGTTGCGTCGCAGTGTCTCTCGAAAGCACGTTATGCGGCGGCGCAGATTAGCTCCGTCGCCGGATTCGGGCTTCGTTACGAGGGCGAATTTTTCAACGAATTTGTGACCGAATCGCCTGTCGAAACAGACCGGTTGACCTCCATCCTCGAAAAGGAAGGCATACTCGGCGGCTATCCGGTCGAAAAAGGCGGCATACTCTGGTGCGTTACGGAAATGAATACAAAAGAAGAAATCGACAATCTTGTCGGAATATTGAAAACATTATGAAATTATTATTCGAAATAAGTAAGGAAGGGCACGGAAATTCGCTGCTTGCGAAACCGGACGTGCCGGAAGCGACGCTTTCCGAAAAGGCTTCGCGCGGAATACCGCTTCCGCTGCCGCAACTGTCGGAGACGGAACTCGGCCGCCACTATACCGGTCTGATGAAACGCACGTTCGGCGTAAACGACGGCTTTTATCCTCTCGGCTCGTGTACGATGAAATATAACCCGCGCCTGAACGAGGACATGGCTTCGCTGGCGGGATTCGGGAATATTCATCCGTTGCAGCCGGAGCACACCGTTCAGGGATGCCTCGAAGTGATTAGGGAAACGGAACAGGCTCTGTGCGAGATTTCCGGAATGGATGCCTTCACGTTTCAGCCTGCCGCCGGCGCGCATGGCGAATTTGCAGGCGTGATGCTCGTAAAGGCTTATCACAAGTCGCGCGGCGACGCCAAACGTACAAAGATTATAGTCCCCGACGCCGCTCACGGCACTAATCCCGCTTCGGCTACGATGGCGGGCTTTACTGTTGTAAACATACCGTCCGCCGCTGACGGATGCGTCGATATCGAACGGCTTCGTCAGGCTGTCGGCGACGATACCGCCGGTCTGATGCTTACCAATCCCAATACGCTCGGACTGTTCGACAAGAACATTCTCGAAATAACGAAGATTGTGCACGGCGCAGGCGGCTTGAACTATTACGACGGCGCTAACCTCAACGCCATAATGGGCATAGCCAGACCGGGCGACATGGGTTTCGACGTCATTCACATCAATCTGCACAAGACGTTTTCGACGCCTCACGGCGGTGGCGGCCCGGGTTCAGGTCCGGTCGGCTGCAAGGATTTCCTCCGCGATTTCCTGCCGGTTTATCAGGTGGTCGAAAAGGATGGCGGCGGTCTGGGCTTCGCGAATCCGGACAGGACGATAGGAAGCGTGAAGGCTTTTTACGGTCATTTTCTTGTCGTCGTCAGGGCTTTGACGTATATCAAAACGCTTGGAGCGGAAGGTATTCGCCGGGCGGCAATACATGCCGTTCTGAACGCCAATTACATGCGGACAAAGCTGTCGGACTGCTACGAGGTGGCTTATGGCGGACTGTGCATGCACGAATTTGTCCTCACCCTACAAAAGATAAAAGACCGGTGGGGAGTATCGGCGCTCGACGTCGCAAAGGCGCTTCTGGAAAACGGAATGCACCCGCCGACGATGTATTTTCCGCTCATAGTGCACGAAGCGCTGATGATAGAGCCGACCGAAACGGAATCAAAAGAAACGATGGACGAGGCAATAGCAGTCTTCAAAAAGATATACAAAGAAATCGAAGCAAATCCGGAGAAACTCCACGAAATGCCCCTCTCGACGCCGGTACGCCGCCTCGACGAAGTAGCCGCCGCCCGCAATCCGCGCTTGCGGTATGTATAACGTTTCCGGCAACCGCCATGTCGACCGAAGCGCAATATCATGACAAAGAGAAACCGCTGCGCTTGCCGTCTGCACTTGCCGTCTGTGCCTGCCGTCTACGCTTGCCGTCATTGCGAGGAACGAAGCAATCCGGTAATAAACAAGTCGCCGGATTGCTTCATCCCGCGCAATGACTGACACCGCGCCCACCGTCACGACTGACACCGCCACCACCGTCATGTCGACCGAAGCGTAGTGGAGACATCTGCTATCCGACACACGAGATGTCTCCACTACGCTGCGCTCCGGTCGACATGACAGAATACGTCGAAGCTAAAAGCAAGTCTTCAGACTTGCAGGATATGCAAAGCCGGAGCTTTGCTTCTAACACGACGAAATCCGGAGCCTTCGCTGAACAGGGAAATGAATAAAAAAACCGACAAAAAGCCGGACGCACTGAAATATCATTACTTTGAAACCTTATTGCCGGACGGTAAACCGGTTTATCTGACAGTCGAAGAAAATATCGCAGGAAAGTTCATCCTGTATTCTATTAACGGCAGATTACGAAAAACGGCCAATCTTTTACGGAGCTCCGCCTAAAGGTTTGGAGACGTAAAAAATCAGCCGCCGAGAATTTGGAAATGCCCTAAGAAACAGAATACGCAAATTGGCGACAAAAGTTCTTCAAGACATTTCACATCGCAAAGATACGAACTAATTTC
>JAITPH010000262.1 GCA_031289515.1 Tannerella sp. | reverse complement strand
TGACGGTCTTTATATTCAGGATAAATGGGACTGGACGCAACAGTATCCGGTCATCCGGCTTGATTTCGGGGGATTAGCCTTCAATACTCCGGAAGAGTTGGAACAGTCACTTACGGCATTTATAAATTCAATCGCCGAACAGTATCGGTTGTCACTGTCGAACGCGCCGTATGCTTACCGGTTCAGGGAAACCGTCGAAAAGCTGCATCAATCCACCGGACAGCAGGTTGTAGTTCTGGTGGACGAGTACGACAAGCCCATCACCGACCACCTCTCGAATCCCGAAACAAGGGAAGCAAACAGAAATATCCTCCACAGCTTCTATCAGGTACTGAAAGCCGTCGACGAACATATCCGGCTCATTTTCCTGACCGGCGTGTCGAAGTTTTCGGGCGTGTCCGTCTTTTCTGCCTTGAACAATCCGGACGATATTACGCTGAATCCGGAATATTCCACCATCTGCGGTTATACGCAGGAAGAACTTGAAAGTTATTTTCCGGAACGTATCGACAGCGTTGCCCGACGCTACAACAAGAGCAGGGAAGAAATGCTGGACGCCATCCGGATGTGGTACGACGGCTATTCGTGGGACGGCCGCACTTCGGTGTACAATCCGTTTTCGACCCTTTTACTGTTCGGTAACGGTGAAATCGGCAATTACTGGTTTCGCACCGGTACGCCGACATTCCTTATGGAACTTCTCAAGAAACGTGACAATATAGCGCCGGTACTGACGCCGATCATCGCCAATTCAAGTATTTTTGAGGGCTACGATCCTGCAAACATCGGCGAAATTTCGCTGCTGTTCCAAACCGGTTATCTGACCGTAAAGAAAAAGGACTTCTCGTTCATGCCTACGCAATACACTCTCGGCATACCGAACGAAGAAGTCCGGACATCGTTCCTTGAATATCTGCTGAACGCATACAGCGCCTATCCGGTAGGACTTGTGCGACCGCTGATTTCCGACATGCAGCAGCACATTCACGCAGGCGACACGGAGGGACTCGAAAAGAATCTGCGCCTGCTGCTGGCAAATATCCCAAGCACGCTGCATATCAAGCGGGAGGCATACTATCATTCCATGTTCCTGACGTGGATGAAACTGCTTGGCTTCGACATTCAGGGCGAGGTGATAACCAACGTCGGACGAATCGACGCAGTCTGGCAACAGTCGGAACTGACCGTCGTCGCCGAAATCAAGTACAGCGCCGGCAAAGTAAAGGCAGATAGCCTGCTGAACGCTGCAATGGAGCAAATCCATGACCGCCGCTATTACGAGAAATATCTCGACCGGAAAGTCATTCTGATGGCAGTCGCCTTCACAGGAAAAGAAGTCAGGTGCATGCTTGATCCGCAATGACGGCTGCGCATGAGCTTTTGAGACAGCAAAAAAACGCTGAAAAAGTACGATATTTTGACAAAGTTATACAATAATATGACTTGGGGGTTTTATTTCCGATTTTTTGTTGTTTTGTTGTTTTTTTAACGTATCTTTGTGGCAATGTTATTCATTCTTATATAGAAACGAGCCAATATGGAGAGCTATACATTTCGAACCAATCAAAAAACTATAACAGCCATTCCGGTTGCGATGGATTTCCTTTTAGGCTTATTTAACTGCGCTTTCTTGCATATACGCAATATTTTATTAAGAGAGAGATGGTCAGGCGTATATATACTATGTACGTCCGCGCACGGATATAAGACCAATCAATCATTTATACAAAATTTCCGAAGACAAATATCTTGGAAATTTTACGAATTTCTTTCGGGGGCTTGCCAAAAAGTCTCCGCGAAGTCGTTATTGCGAGTCTGCAAAGCAGTCCGGACGCCCTGTTTATCTCCGGATAGCTTCGTTCCTTATAATGACGAAACCCGCAAACGCTATGCCGAACTGCGTCGACATGTCCGTCATTGCGAGGAACGAAGCAATCCAGCGCCCTGTATGTTTCCGGATTGCTTCGTTCCTCGCAATGACGTTCTATCCTATTCGTCATTCTCTAAATCGTTTTATATCAGCATTTCAATTATTTTATTATATGGTTTTTATTAGTATTAATTTAAATTTATTACCAAATGGGGAAAAAATTTGTTTTAAGCAGATGGGATACATGGAGAAAAGCTTTATGCTTGCTATGTATTCTTAGTTGTTATTCTTTTGCTGTGCATGCGCAGAAAAGAGTTACCGGTACGGTTGTCGACGCCAGCAACGGCGAAACAATCGTAGGAGCAAGCATCCTTGAAAAAGGAACTACGAACGGAACAGTTACAAACATCAACGGTCAATTCTCGTTGGCGGTCTCGAATGCAGCTGTTTTGCAGATTACGTACATCGGCTATAACGGACAGGAAATTACTGTCGGGCAACAGTCGAATTTTGATGTCAAACTGTCGGAAAACCTGCAGGCGCTGGACGAAGTCATCGTCATCGGTTACGGTACTACACGACGGCAGGACTTTACAGGATCGGTTTCGTCGATACGTTTGGAAGATTCGCCGATAGCTTTGGCGGCTAACCTGAACGCTCTGGAAGCCATCAAGGGCAACGTTGCCGGCCTGGACATCGGCGCGACCAACTCCGCGGGCGGACAACCGTCCATGCAGTTGCGCGGACAGAAATCCATCTCCGGCTCCAACAATCCGTTGATTGTCGTGGACGGCGTGATTTATCTGGGCAGTCTCAACGACATCAATCCTAATGACATCGCTTCGTACGATGTGCTGAAAGACGCTACCTCCGCTGCCGCTTACGGCTCGCGGTCGGCTAACGGCGTCATCATCATCACGACCAAGAAAGGTAAAACCGCGAAACCGGTCGTCACTTTCAATGCGTCGGGAAGTATGGAGTTGTGGCAAAACCGTCCGGAACTGATGAAAGCCGACCAGTGGATCGAATCCGTTATGGCGCGTAACAACAGTACCGACCTTACGTGGATGAAACCGCAGGAAACGGAAAGAATGAACGCCGGACTGGAAACAAACTGGTTTGATCTGGCTACCCGCACCGGTTTGATTCAGGATTATCAGGTTGCGGTTTCAGGATCGGGCGATAAGATGAACTATTACCTGTCGACTTCCTATTCGGGAAACGAGGGCATCGTTCTCGGCGACGATTACAACCGAATATCCTTACTTGGCAAAGTCAGCGCCGACATAACCGACTGGTTGCAGATCGGAGTGGACGGAGCTTACACACGCCAGGACTATTCGGGCTTCGGAGCTGACCTTGGAATGGCTTATGTGATGTCGCCTTACGGCGTCGTTTACCGTGACGAGGAAAACAAACTGCTCGAAAGATACCCCTATACCCAGTCGGGCACCAATCCGCTTTGGGGCGTGGACACCGATACGCGCGACAATATAGACGTGCGGCACAATTTCCGTCTCAATGCGTTCGCCCTTGTCAAAATACCATGGGTTAAAGGTCTGAGCTACCGTTTCAACTATGCAGGAAACATGAGCAAGAACCAGTCGGGCGACTTCTATTACGAAACGCACTATGTACCGCAGGGAGCTTACGACGATCCTGTCCGCTACTCTCCTACTACTTATCAGGGCTTGCTGACCAGCGCCAACGGATATATCAACAATAATACGACGACAAGTTGGCTTATCGACAATATCCTTGCGTATAAGAATATCTTTGGGAAACATACCGTTGATATAACTGCTGTAGCAACGCGCGACCGCAGGGATTACGGCAGCGTGATTTCACGCGGAAGCGATTTCGCAGCCAACGGAAACACGACGCTGGGCATCTACGGTCTGCACAAGGCTACTGTCCAGAAAGTGGAAGAAAGCAGAGATCAGCGTTCCAATATCGGTTACTTCGGACGTGCTTCGTATTCGTTCGACGACCGTTATTTCCTGACGGCTTCGGTGCGGCGCGACGGCGCTTCGGTCTTCGGAGCCGACAAGAAATGGGGCGACTTTGCCGCTGTGGGTCTTGCATGGAGGATTACCAACGAATCGTTTATGAAAGACGTGGAAATACTCGATAACCTGAAGCTGAAAGTGTCTTACGGCAAAAACGGTAATCAGGGATTAGACCCTTACGGCACGCTTTCGACTATCAATAACGGCTCGACAGGCGGCA
>JAITPH010000056.1 GCA_031289515.1 Tannerella sp. | reverse complement strand
CGGATTTGGGAAACGCGAAGGCTAACCGTTATTTCTTCCCTTTCGGTAAACAGGGTTATTTGCATGTTATCTCCGGCTTTCAAGCCATGAAACATTTTCGGATACGTTTCGTTGACGCTTCGCAGCTGGTTGATATGCGAAAAAACAGGCAAACCGAACATCTCCAAAACCGACTGGTTCACTTTCTGGACAATTCCGGTATCGTCAACGATAGCGATGCCGGTCGAAACGCTTTCGAGAATGATGCTCAGAAAATGCTCGTTCTCGATCACTTCTTTTCGGGCGTTGGTCAGGATTTCCTTAATGCGGTTCATCATCACGTTCATCTCTTTTTCGCGCGTCGAAAGTTTGGTCTCCGAAAAATAAAAAGTATAATCTCCGTTATCCAGAGCATTCAGAAGGAAGAGAATATTATGATTGTAGCGGTCATAGCCTTTTCTCAAGGAGGAAAGACAAATCAGTATGGCTATAATCCCGACAACGGTATAGACATACGCTTCGGTAACGAGGGAAAAAGTCGTTCCGGCAACCGCCACAATCAGAAAAACCGTGGAAATGTAGAGTCTGTACCGTATCGACTTAAACATGGTGTCCGTTAAAAGTCAGCAAATCTCGTATTTTCGCATCTTACTGTACAGCGTCGGACGGCTGATGCCCAATTCGGAGGCGGCAGCAGACATGTTATTCCTGTTCTTCGTCATGCAGTTTCTTATCAACACCATTTCGGCTTCTTCAAGCGTCATGTTGTTCAGTGCAGAGTCCGCGCCGTCCGATTTGCTCAAAGAGAAATCGTCGGCTTGCAGAATGGAGGTTTCGGATAATATCACAGCCTTCTCAAGAGCATGTTGCAGTTCCCTGATATTGCCTTGCCACCGGTAGTCGCTCAATTTATCCAAAGCCTCCGGCGAAAGCATCAGATTATCCTTATGATACATTTTGGCGTATTTTTTCAGGAAAAAGTCTGCCATCAGGGGAATATCTTCCTTTCTCTCGCGCAGGGGCGGAACTTCCAGATGAATCGTATTGATGCGGTACAGCAAATCTTCGCGAAACTTTCCGCTGCGGACAGATTCGCGCAAATTACAGTTTGTGGCGCAAATCAGCCGTATATCGACCGGAATCGGCGTGTTCCCCCCTACCCTGACTATCTGCCGCGACTGCAGAGCCGTCAGCAGTTTAGCTTGCAGGGGATAGGGCAAATTGCCTATCTCGTCGAGGAAGAGCGTTCCGCGACCGGCAGCCTCAAACTTGCCTGTCCGGTCGGTTTTGGCGTCGGTAAACGAGCCTTTGACGTGCCCGAACAGCTCGCTCTCAAAAAGCGATTCGGCGACGGCGCCCATATCGACCGCTATCAGGACTTCACCGTTGCGGGCGGAAAGGCGGTGAATTTCCCGCGCGATGACTTCTTTTCCTGTTCCGTTTTCGCCGGTGACCAGGATGTTCGCCTCCGTTTGGGCGACTTTCCGAATCATGCGATGCAAGTCCTGCATGGCGGCGGATACGCCCCAGCAGATTTCCTCTTCCCTGTTGAGTTCGTTTTGCAATACGGATTGCTTTTCGCGCAGGCGCTTTATTTCGTTCCGCGATTCGCGCAGGGAATAAGCCGCCTGCAAGGTAGCAACAAGTTTGGCATTGTCCCACGGCTTGACGATAAAGTCGCTTGCGCCCTGCTTCAGCGCCTTTACCGCCAAATCGACGTCCGCATAAGCCGTGAAGAGGACAACAGGCAAATCGACGTCGTGTTTTTTCAGTTCCGAGAGCCAGTACAAGCCTTCGTTTCCGGTATTGATGCCGGCGGAAAAGTTCATATCAAGCAAAACGACATCCGGCGACGCTTCCCGCAAAACGGTATGAATCTGATTCGGCGACGACAAAAGCGTTACCTTCTCGAAATAACTTCCGAGCAATATCCGCAATGCCGTCAAGACATTTTTGTTATCGTCAATTATGAGGATGCCGCCTTTTTTCATGCCGGTTTACTTTATCTCCCAGACGTCGCCCTTCATCAGCGTCTCACGGATTGTGCGTTCGGGCTTTCGGGCTTTCACGTCCTCTATCTGGGCATGAACGGATTCATCGTAGGCAGGCGCTTCGACGTCGCGTATGACGCCGAAAGCGACAGGCAGTTCTCCGCCCATCATGGCGAGCATGTAGTGAAGCGTAACGTCCTTTTCGCGGGCATCGTGCACAAGTATGTCGTCGAGCGCATATCCGTCCTGTCCGACGGTGACGGCCTTCAACTTCAGTCCGTCGAGCACAAGCCCCCTGTCACGGTCTTTGCCGAAAAGCATCTTTTCGCCGTGACGGAGCATGATTGTGCGCTCTTCGCGATGTTCCCTTTCCGCGATGGTCGAATGAGTTCCGTTGTTGAAAATTACGCAGTTGACAAGCACTTCCGTTACGGAAGCTCCCCTGTGCCGTGCGGAAATCTCAAGAATATCCGTCAGGTTTGCCAAATCCGTATCCAGGGCGCGTGCAAAGAATGTTCCCCTTGCGCCGAGAGCAAGCTCGGCGGGGACGAAGGGGTCTTCGACCGTTCCGTAGGGCGAGCTTTTCGACACGAATCCACGGTCGGACGTGGGCGAATACTGTCCCTTCGTCAGTCCGTAAATCTTGTTGTTCATAAGCACGATGTTGAGGTCGACATTGCGCCGGACGGCATGGATGAAATGGTTTCCGCCGATGGCAAGGCAGTCGCCGTCGCCGGTAACGAGCCAGACGCTAAGGTCGGGTCGCGCCGTCTTGACGCCGGTGGCGATTGCGGCGCCGCGTCCGTGAATCGTGTGAAAGCCGTAGGTATTCATGTAATAGGGCATGCGCGACGAGCAGCCGATGCCCGAAATGACGGCCATTTGAAAGGGCGGTATGCCAAGTCGTGCCATCGCCTTGTGCAGACAGTTCAGCACGGCGTGGTCGCCGCATCCGGGACACCACCTGACGTACTGGTCGCTTTTATAGTCTTTCGGTTCGTATGTTGTGTTCATATATTTATATGTTTAGGGGGTTTAACATTGGTTACTGTTGTCGATTATCTTGATAAATTCCTCGACGAGGCGGGAAACGACGAACGGCTGTCCCTTTATCCTGTTGAATTTTCGGGGATTGAAGCCGTCTATCCGGCTGCGCAGGTATCCGGCGAACTGGCCGTTGTTCTGTTCGACGACGACGACTTTTGCGAATCGCGTCAGCACTTCCGCCGTATTGCGCGGCAGGGGATTGATGAAGCGGAAATGCGCTACGGCTACTTTCCGGCCTTTCGAGCGAATCGTCTCCATCGTCTCGCAGAGGTGGCCGTAAGTGCCTCCCCAGCCGACGAGCAGCAGTTCGGCGTCGGCGTCGCCGACGACTTCGACGTCGGGTATGATGTCCGCGATACGGTCTATCTTTTCCTGCCGCGTCTGAATCATCTTCTGGTGATTGAGCGGCTCGGTGGAGATGGAACTCGTGTCGTAGTCCTTTTCAAGTCCGCCGATGCGGTGTGCAAAGCCTTCGGCGCCGGGCACGGCCCAGTAGCGGGCGAGCGTGTCGCCGTCGCGTCGATACGGTTTCCAGGCTTCCTCGCCCTTGTAGTTGGCGACGAAGTTCGGCTTTATTTCGGGATAGTTTGCGATGTCGGGTATCTTCCACGCCGAGGAGCCGTTTGCGATGAAGGCGTCCGAGAGGAGGACGACGGGCGTCATGCGTTCGACGGCGATTTTGCCTGCCCAGTACGCCATGTCGAAGCAGTCGGTCGGCGTGGAGGCTGCCAGGACGGCGACCGGGCTTTCGCCGTTGCGTCCGTAGATGACCTGAAGCAGGTCGGTCTGTTCGCTTTTGGTGGGCATTCCGGTCGATGGCCCGCCGCGCTGGACGTCGACGACGACGAGCGGCAGTTCGGCTATCACGGCAAGTCCGATTGCTTCGCTTTTGAGCGCCAGACCGGGCCCGGAGGTCGACGTGGCGCCGAGGCATCCTGCGAAACTTGCGCCTATGGCGGTGCAGATTCCGGCTATTTCGTCTTCGGCCTGCAGGGTGACGACGCCGAGGTTCTTGTGCTTGGCGAGCTGCTGGAGTATTTCCGTTGCGGGCGTGATGGGATAGCTGCCCAGGAAGAGGCGCAGTCCGGCTTTTTCGGCGGCGGCGATTAGTCCGTAGGAGACGGCGTCGTTGCCGTTGACGTCGCGGTAGAATCCCGGACAGGCGTGGCTGCTTTCGATGCGGCAGGTGGATACGGAGGCGTGAATGTTGTGTCCGTAGTTGTAGCCGTCGGCGAGCGCCTTGATGTTTGCCTGCGCTATGTCGGGTTTCTTTGCGAACTTGCTGTTGAGCATTGTCTCGGCCGTGTCGAGGGGACGGTCGAAGAGCCAGCATACGAGTCCGAGCGTGAACATGTTCTTGCAGCGGAGGGCGGACTTGTTGTCGAGTCCGAAACCGGCAAGTCCGTCGCGTACCATCGTGGAGATGGGCGCGGCTATGACCTGCTGGCTCGTCAGTCCGAGTTCGTCGAAGGGACTTTCGGTTTTAAACTCCGCCTTTTCGAGGTCTTTCTTCCGGAAGGAATCGGTGTCGATGATTATTACCGAATCGGGTTTCAGGTTTTTGACGTTTACCTTGAGGGCGGCGGGATTCATTGCCACGAGCACGTCTGCACGGTCGCCCGGGGTGTAGACTTTTCCCGACCCCAGGTGTACCTGAAAGCCGGAAATGCCGCTTAGCGAGCCTTGCGGCGCTCGTACTTCGGCGGGATAGTCGGGGAAGGTGGATATGTCGTTCCCCAGAATCGCCGACATGTTTGAAAATATTGTTCCGGTGAGCTGCATGCCGTCGCCGCTGTCTCCCGAAAATCGGATCACCGTGTGATCCGGCATCTTAACTTTTGTCTGTTCTGTCATAACAATTTTCTATTATATGTTTTGCCTGTTTGCAGGTTTGTTTCCGGCCGCAAAGGTAGAAATAATTTTTGATTAAGTGCATTGAATGCGCTCCGCGTTGCATTAAACCGGCGGCGCGTCCCCCGGAACGGAAGTTGCGTACTCGCGTACGGGGGTCGCGTACTCGCGTACGGGAGCCGCGTACTCGCGTACGGGAGCCGTGTACTCGCGTACGGGAGTCGCGGACGCAAGCGCGGAAATCGCATCCTGAAGTTTAGCGGCAAGGCGTTCGACATCCGCTTCGGTATACATCCTTGCGGCATCGAAAATGATTTTCGCCTTTTCGTAGAATGGACGGCGCTGTTCGAGAGCTTCATTGACGAAGTCCAACAGTCCGTCGCCCGAACGGTTTTGCAGCAGGGGTCTTGCCGACTTGGCGGATTCGAGCCGCGAAGCGAGTTCCCTTGCAGGAATTTTCAGATAGACGGTCGTCCCGGCCCGGTTCATAACGTCGATGTTGCCGTTAAAGCAGGGCATTCCGCCCCCTGTCGCAATGACGACGTCCTCAAACTCCGACAGCTCGAGCAGCACGCGGCGTTCCAGCTCCCTGAAACGGTCTTCGCCCTCGAGGGCAAAAATTTCGCCGACCTTCCTTCGATAGCGGTTCTCGATGAAGTGATCCGTATCGTAGTAAGTCAGATTCATCCTGCGGGACAAAGACTTTCCAATCGTCGTTTTACCCGCTCCCATATAGCCTGTAAGAAAAATGCGTACCATTATATTCTTTCGATTTAAGACGCAAAGATAATACAAAAACAGCTATATTTGCAGAATCTTTCGGGAATAAAAAAAAGTATCGTCAATATGGCAAGACAAAAGTATTACGTAGTATGGAAAGGCGTCAATCCGGGAATATACGACAACTGGACCGACTGCCGGCTGCAAATCAGCGGATTCGAGGGCGCGCTCTACAAGTCTTTCGACTCGGCGGAAGAAGCTGCCGTCGCTTACGGCGACCTGCCTTCTTCCTACATCTCCCGCGGCGTGGGAGGCAGTAAACGCGCCGTCGACGTCCGCAATCCGCCGTACGTCCTTCAGAGCCTCGCCGTCGATGCAGCCTGCAGCGGCAATCCGGGAGACGTGGAATATCGCGGCGTCTACGTCGAAACCGGACAGGAGATTTTTCACGTCGGCCCGCTGGCGCAGGGCACGAACAACATCGGAGAATTTCTGGCTCTCGTGCACGGACTGGCGCTTTTCCGGAAAAACGGCTGCCGGATGCCGATATATTCCGACAGCCGGAACGCAATACTCTGGGTCGGACTGAAAAAGTGCAGGACGAAACTCGAACGCACGGCCGTCAACGCACCGGTTTTCGACCTCGTCGAACGAGCCGAGAAGTGGCTGCGCACGAACCGCTACGACACGCAAATCCTGAAGTGGGAAACGTCCGTCTGGGGAGAAATTCCGGCCGACTTCGGCAGAAAATAGTCGCGTAAATGTTGCAAAATAAATTCCGTAACACTATCTTTGCCGAAAATTTCAAACTACATGAATATAACAGTCAGCGAATATTACAAGGACGACAGCTCCGTCAGGCAGTTTGCGGAGCATATCGAAAGCATTTTTGAATCGGGCGGAACGGTACTGCACGGCGAACGCAACGTCATCAAGCACTTCAAACCCGGCGAACCCGGCAGTCCGGACAGGGAAGTCATCGTCAAACGCTTCAAGCGGCCCGCATTCGTTCAGCGCATCGTATATACATACGTCAGACGCAGCAAGGCGGAACGCTCATTCCGCAACGCCTGCGAACTCCGCAACAGGGGAATAAGCGCCCCGCGCGAAATAGCCTTCATAGAGAACCGGAAAGGCGGATTGCTGGATTATTGCTACTTCATCTCGGAACCGGACTTCTCGCCCCCGATCATAAACCAGCTGAGAGAGTACGACGACTGCAAGGACAATTTTGAAACCGACTTCGCCTACTTCGTCGCACAGTTGCATGAAAACGGCATACTGCATCACGACTTGAACTCCACCAACACGCTATTCGGAAGAACGGAAGAAGGCGACTATACCTTCTCCCTGATCGACAACAACCGCATGCACTTCTATCCCGCCGGAAAGATTCCGCCTGTAAAAGCCTGCCTGAAGAATCTGTGCAGATTCACCAAGAGATCGGACATCTTCAAACATGTCATTTACTGTTACTGCGCCCACAGACTGTGGGAAGACGACCGCGCGGAGCGAGGCATCAAGATGAAATGGAAATTCGACATGCAGCGGAGACGCAGAAAAGCGTTTCTGAAAACCTTCAAGTCAAAGCGGTAACTCATCCGTGCAGTCATTTATTTTTGCAACAACCTGTTCCGGCGAAATCGCGTTCAGGCAAGCCCGGTCGCCCCGGTAACAGGGCTTGTTTCCGTAAACGGAACACGGACGGCAAGGCAAATCCGTCTGAACAGCCCGGTCTTCGCGCTGCCGGTAACCGTAAAAGCCGGTATACGGATGCGTCGCGCCCCAGATGGAAACGACTTTCGTATCAACCAGAGAAGCCAGATGCATGTTAGCCGAATCCATGCTCACAAGCACATCCAGCCTGTTCATCAGCTCAAGCTCCCTGTCAAGCGCATACCGGCCGGCAACGCTTATTACATTATCATATCGCTCCGCCCACTTGCTCAAAACAGCCTCTTCGTCGCCGCGCCCTCCGAACAGAAATATCGTAACATCCTTCTGTCCGGACAAAATCCCGACGACCTTCTCCATCTTTTCAAGCGGAAAAATCTTGCCCCTGTGTTTGGCAAACGGCGCTATGCCTATCCGTCGTCCCGGTTTCACGTCCGCGACAGGCACGCCGGAACTATCCCCGAAAAGCGAAACAAACGACATCTCAAAAACGAAGCCCGCCTTGTGAAAAACCTCGGCATATCTGTCGGTAACGCGGCATAGCCGACGCAGCGATTTCGGCGGCCGGGCGGTTATCTCCCGCCTTTCCTTCCGCCTTTTATCGATTATGAAAACTTTTTTAAGCATCATCCGGAACACGAAGTCGACAATCCGCGAGCGAATGACGTTATGCAGGTCTAACACCACGTCAAACCGCCGCTTTCGGAGTTGAAAGGCAAACCTTATCAAGCCGAAGAGCGATTTCTCCTTAGCCTTCGTATTCAAGCCCGCCACTTTCAGATTCGGCGGACGATTGATAAATACCGGCTCCAGAAACGACTGCGTAAGGACGGTAAACGAATGTTGCGGATACGCCTTCGCGGCAGAATAGACAACAGGCACGGTCATAGCGACGTCGCCGATTGCAGACAGTCTTATTATCAGAACTTCAGACATCTTGCTTGTTACCGTACAGTACCGGATTGAGCGAAGGATCGTTATACATCTTCATCTGTTTATATACTTTCATGTATTTGCGTCCGGCGCCAATATCTTCCAAAAGCCGGTCTAATGCGGCGCACAGGTCTTTTTTCTGTTCCGTCAGCGTTTCGAGTTTGAGCCTGCACTTTCCGACATGCTCCTCCGATACGTCCTTGCGTTCGACTTCACGTTGCATGTGATAAATCTTCAGCGCCAGAATCGACAGGCGGTCGACTGCCCAGGCGGGGCTTTCGGTGTTCACCGTAGCGTCCGGCAACACCGTCACGTCCCTGTATTTATCAAGAAAATAACTGTCTATCAACTCAACCAGATCGGTACGGTCCTGATTCAGTTTATCTATCCGGCGTTTGATGGACAACGCCTTCACCGGGTCGATTGCCGTGTCCCGGATAATGTCTTCGAGATGCCATTGAATCGCATCAATCCTGTTCTTCAGATACAGATAATACTCTATGCTTTTCTCCCGATACGGATTCCGAATCGGCGTATCCACATCGTCCGTTATGTGATAATCGTTAGTAGATTCTTCAAAAACAGGATAACTCTTTGCGCTAAATTTCTCCATAACCATAATATTTTTTAAGACAACAATTCTTCTATTACCGCCGGGAAGTGCCTGTATTCCAGCAGATGCACTTTCTTTTCAACGTCTTCTGCCGTGTCGCCGGGCAAGACCTCGCATTTAGCCTGAAAAATGATCTGTCCCTCGTCGTAGCGTTCATTGACATAATGTATGCTTATGCCGGTTTCCGTCTCTTTTTCCGCCACGACTTCATCGTGAACGCGACGGCCGTACATGCCTTTGCCTCCGTGTCTGGGCAACAGCGCGGGATGAATGTTGATGATTCTCCCCTCGTAAGCGTCGATGATAGCGGGCGAAACGAGCGACATGAAGCCCGCCAGCACGATTAAATCCGCCTTGTACTCGGCAAGTACGCTTAAAATGGCTGTTCCGTCGCGAAACTCGGCATTGCCGAAAGTAAACGAAGGCGTTCCCAAGCGTTCAGCCCTCGCATGAACTCCGGCGCTCTGCCTGTTCGACAAAACAACAGCTACTCGGACAGTATCGCCCGCCGCAAAATATTTGATGATATTTTCAGCGTTAGTGCCTGATCCGGAGGCGAATATTGCAATATTTTTCCTGTTCATAATCATACCGTTTTTTGCACAAGTATCAAAAAAATGTGCAGTTTTCTTATTTTTTGCATCAATTGTTTGTTGTATATTCAAAAAATATGCGTTCCTTTGCACCGCAAATATAAAACATTTTCTCGTATTTAGTATTAATTTAAAATTAAAAAATCATGTCTGATGTAGCATCTCGCGTAAAAGCGATTATAGTTGACAAATTAAGTGTTGAAGAAACTGAAGTGACAAACGAAGCAAGTTTCACAAACGATTTAGGGGCCGATTCCTTAGATACGGTAGAGTTGATCATGGAATTTGAAAAAGAGTTCAATCTTTCGATTCCGGATGATCAAGCGGAAAAGATTTCGACCGTAGGGGACGCCATAGCTTATATTGAAGCTAACGCGAGTTAATTTAAATTCTTGTTAGTATGGAATTAAAGAGGGTAGTAGTGACAGGTCTCGGCGCTATTACTCCATTAGGCAATACAGTCGCCGATACATGGCGCACATTGATTAATGGAGTAAGCGGAGCCGAGCCTATTACTCGGTTTGACTGTTCAAAGTTCAAGACGCAGTTTGCCTGCGAGGTCAAGGGCTTTGACAATTCATTGTATTTTTCCGACAAGAAAGAGGCAAGAAAATGTGACTTATACGCCCAGTATGCAATGGCGTCATCGCAGGAAGCCGTCAATGACTCCGGAATCGACAATGATAAAACGAACAGAGACCGCGTAGGCGTTATCTTTTCGTCCGGCATAGGAGGCATTTTCTCTTTTCAGGAAGAAGTATTGGCATTTAACGCAGAACGCGGGCCACGATTCAATCCGTTTTTCATTCCCAAGATAATATCCGATATTTCGGCAGGTCTTATCTCGATGAAATACAGATTTCGGGGGCCTAATTTCGGTACTGTTTCGGCGTGCGCGTCTTCGACCAACGCTATTGCCGATGCGTTCAATTATATAAGATTGGGCAAAGCCGACGCTTTTGTCACCGGAGGAGCGGAAGCTCCCATAACGATAGTAGGCGTAGGCGGTTTTAACGCAATGAACGCTCTTTCGACAAGAAACGACAGTCCCGCCACGGCGTCGCGTCCGTTCAGCGCAAGTCGCGACGGCTTTGTGATAGGCGAAGGCAGCGCATGTCTGATATTGGAAGAATTGGAGCACGCACTCGCAAGAAATGCCAAAATATATGCCGAAGTCGTCGGAGCAGGTCTTTCCGCCGACGCTTATCATCTCACAGCTTCGCACCCCGACGGTCTGGGAGCTATCTTAGTGATGCGAAACGCGCTTGAAGACGCCCAAATGGAGCCTGAAGAAATAGACTACATAAACGTGCACGGCACTTCGACGCCGGTAGGAGATATTTCGGAAGTAAGAGCCATAAAGGAAGTATTTCGCGAACACGCTTTCAAACTGAATATCAGCTCTTCAAAATCCATGACCGGGCACATGCTCGGAGCGGCGGGAGCTTTTGAAGCCATTGTCTGCATTTTGTCCACTTACAACGATATTGTACCGCCTACAATAAACCATACCGAAGGCGACGACGATAAAGACATTGACTATAATCTTAATTTCACCTTTAACAAGGCTCAGGAAAGGAAAGTCAATGCAGCGCTTTCCAATACGTTCGGCTTTGGCGGACACAATGCAAGCGTTATTGTAAAAAAGTTTGCTTAATATAATGATTTTCAATAATATAAAGAAAACAATAAGGCTCTTTTTGAATAAAAACAAAGAGCCTTATTTGTCTTTGTATAACATACTCGGATTTTATCCCGACGACATCTCGCTCTACGAACAGGCATTCATTCACCGCTCAATATCTTCGTCGCAAAACGGCAGACGCAATAACGAGCGGCTTGAATTTCTGGGCGACGCCGTTTTGGACGCAGTCATAGCCGATATCGTCTATATTCATTTCCCGACGAAAAAAGAAGGCTTCCTGACAAATACGCGCTCCAAGATAGTACAGCGCGAAAGCCTCAACAGCATAGCGCTTGCTTTGGGAATCGACAAGAAAGTCGCCTCGAAGCGATATGCCTCTACCCACCAGAAATATCTGTACGGAAATGCGTTGGAAGCGCTCATCGGAGCTATTTATCTCGATAGGGGATACTCAATGTGCCGGCAATTTGTCGAGACAAAAATTATCGACAAGCATATCTCGCTCGACGAACTTGCAAGCCATGAAGTAAACTTCAAATCGCGGCTGCTCGAATGGAGCCAGAAACAGAAACTGCATATCGAATTTGAACTTGTCGAAACCGTAGCCGACGAAGACGGATTCCCTGTTTTCCATTCAAGCGTCTCGCTCGAAGGAACGCCGCTCGGAATCGGCATCGGATATACCAAGAAAGAATCTCAACAGATTGCAGCTAAAACCGTTCTGAAAAAAATGCAGAAAGATAACGACCTCAAACAAATGATTGAGAATCTCAAACAGCGCCGCATAATGGAATCTTTTACCGAAGACTGACCGGAACGGCGGCTTAATGACCAAATGATATTCCCATGTTTTCTCCCTGTTTTATAAGATCGTGGTCTACAGGGACTAACTTTATCTTGCCGGCTACTTCCGACAGAGGTACAGACGACACTTTGCCGTTTTTGACGCAAACCATTTTACCGTAACTTCTTTGAGCTATCAGGTCTGTCGCATGACCGCCGAGCATTGTCGCAAGATTGCGGTCGTACGGCGACGGATTGCCTCCTCGCTGAATATATCCCAAAACCGTTCTGCGGACTTCCATATCGGTAGTCTTCTCGACGACTTCGGTGATAATATCCAGCGGATTATCGTATCCGGTCTTCAATCCCTCCGCAATTACGACTATCGAATACGGTTTGCCCACTTTTCCACGCTCGACGATCTTGTCTTTTACCCTTTCAATATCGTATCCGAGTTCGGGAATAAGGATGACGTCCGCGCCGCTTGCCATTCCCGCGTACAGGGCAATCCAACCGGCTTTATGTCCCATTACTTCGACTATCATCACCCGCTTGTGCGAACTTGCGGTCGAATGTAGCCTGTCAATAGCTTCAGCAGCGATATTGACGGCCGAATCGAATCCGAACGATACTTCGGTGCCATACACGTCATTGTCGATAGTTTTGGGTATGCCGATGATATTCAAACCCAGTTTCGACAACTTCGCCGCCGTCTTCTGCGTACCGTTTCCGCCTATGCAGACCACGCAGTCAAGCCCCATTTCAATATAATTCTGAAGTATCAGTTGCGGTTTGTTATTGTCTTCCGAATTAAGGATTTTCTTGAACGGCTTCTCTCTCGAAGTGCCTAAAACAGTGCCTCCGAGATTGATTATTCCCGAAAGTTTCCGTTCGTCAAAGACTTCTTTTCTCTTCTCCAGTAATCCGGAAAAGCCATCATGTATGCCGACCACCTCCATTCCGTAATGAAGTATAGCCGACTTGCCTACGCCACGTATCGTAGCGTTAATGCCGGGGCAATCGCCGCCCGATGATAAAATTCCTATTCTCATAAGTTCGCTGAACAACGCCTATAACAGGTACACGACACGACTTTATAGCCCGACGGTAAAATTCTTTGCGGTATCCGTGTTTGTCCTGTCCGCGCCCGCGACATACGACTGTTCAACAGCATTCAGCCATTTGTTTTTCTTTCTCTTAATCGACACGCAATTCCCGTAACAGGGAGCAATCATCGCAAACATTAAAACCATGGTCGAAACACCTATAAATTTTTTGCTCATATATTTATATTTTTTTACAGCACAAAGATATACTATTGAATCAAGAACAGCAAAAAAAAACCGATTTTTTTTCTATTGACGCGCCTTTTATTCTTATAAACAAAATTTATAACTACATTTGCAGCTGTTTTGACTTACTATTTTCCCTTTATTTGTGGAGCAATGGACATTATAACGAAAATTATATCACCTTTATTTTCAGCAAGACGGCGCTGTATAGAGTCGTTTGCCAAGCGCCCTTTCGACGTTCAAAACAGACAGATGAGGCATTTGCTTCGGTCTGCCCGAACAACGGAATGGGGAAAGAAATACTGTTTCGGCGAAATACGCGACTACCGGACTTTCAGCGAACGTGTCCCGGTGTCTTCGTATGAAGAGTTGGCTCCGTATATCAAACGCATGATAAACGGAGAAAGGAACGTTTTGTGGCATTCGCGCGTCAAATGGTACGCAAAAAGCAGCGGCACGACAAACGACCGAAGCAAATTCATCCCTGTGACATGCGAAATCCTTAATTGCTGTCACTATAAGGGCGGTTTCGATACTGTCGCGCTGTATCTTCGCAACAATCCGCAAAGCAGATTCTTCTCGAAAAAAGGGCTTGTTCTGGGTGGCAGTCACAAGCCGTCGCTACTCAATTCTCATGCGCATTGCGGAGACCTGTCCGCCATTCTGCTGCAAAAACTTCATCCGTTCGCCAATCTCGTTCGCATTCCTCCAAAAGAAATCATTCTCATGGACGAATGGGAAGAAAAAATAAAAGCCATTACCGAAAATACGTGGAACAAAGACGTAGTCAGCCTTTCCGGCATTCCGTCGTGGATGCTTGTGCTTATCAAGGCTGTCATCAACAAAGCCGGAAAAGAAACGCTTACGGATGTATGGCCTAATCTTGAGGTATTTTTTCACGGAGGCGTTGGATTTGAACCTTATCGCGCTCATTATCAGAAACTAATACCGGACGGCAACATGCGCTATATGGAAACGTATAACGCATCGGAAGGTTTCTTCGGCATACAGGACGACCCTTCGGATCGCAGCCTTCTGCTGATGCTTGATTACGGCATTTTTTACGAATTTATCCCGATTAGCGAGCAGCCGGACAAAAAAGATAATAAGGCTATTCCGCTCGAAGACGTGAAAACGGGCGTGAACTATTCTATGCTCATTACTACTTCGAGCGGGCTGTGGCGCTATCAAATAGGCGATACCGTTTGCTTCACGTCGCTGTTTCCGCACAAATTCATCATTACCGGACGGACAAAACACTATATTAACGCCTTCGGAGAGGAATTAATGGTGGACAACGCCGAAAAAGGTATCGGTAAAGCCTGCGATAAAACCGGAGCTTTCGTGAAAGCATATACCGCAGCGCCGCTTTTCCTGCTCGATAAAAGCAAGGGACGTCACCAGTGGCTGATAGAATTTGAAAAAGCGCCCTCGTCGCTCGACGCTTTTGCCGTTAGCTTGGACGAGGCTCTGCAACAGCTAAATTCCGACTACGAGGCAAAAAGATATAAAGAAATCTCGCTTCAAAGACCCGAAATCATTCCGGCAAGGGAAAATCTGTTCTTCGACTGGCTTAAAAAGAACAACAATCTCGGCGGACAACACAAAGTGCCGAGTTTGTCGAACAACAGGGACATTATAAACGATCTCCTGAATATGAATGAGCAATGAGAAAACTTCCGTTTATTCTGCTGATGGCAATGATCGCAGTTCTGGCGACAGCCACTTTCGCCGAACGTCAATACGGCTCTTCGTTCGTCATGCGCAGTTTCTACGGTTCATGGTGGATGATAACGCTATGGGCTGCCCTGCTCGTTTCGGCTCTTGGCTTGGTTTTTCAACGTTTACGGAAAAATTTGCCCGCCCTTTTGCTTCATTGCGCTTTCGGACTTATTCTGGTCGGGGCGATTACTACTTTTATCACTTCAAAAAGAGGACAAATTCATTTGAGGGAAAACAGTCCGGCCGAATCCGACATGGAACTGCCTTTTGCCGTTACGCTCGATAAATTCGAGATAGAATATTACAAGGGCACAACGACGCCCGCCGACTACATAAGCCGTCTGTCTGTTTTCGACGGCGACAGGACGTTCGAAGCTGTTGTGTCGATGAACAATGTCTTCAATTATCGCAGTTTCCGTTTTTATCAGGCTTCGTTCGACAGCGACCTCAAGGGAACAATCCTGTCGGTCAACTACGACCCTTACGGAATAATCATCACGTATTCGGGCTATCTTTTACTTGCGCTTTCGATGATTTGGCTGCTGTTAAGCAAATACGGCGATTTCCGAAAACTCATAAAATCGCTGACAATAATGTCTTTAGCTATCGCACCGGTTTTTGCCTCGGCTCAACGGACGCTGTCAAAAGAAGAAGCAAAAGTTTTCGGCCGGTTATCAATGTTTTATAACGGTAGAATCGTACCTGTCGATACTTATGCCCGCGATTTCACCCTGAAAATAACAGGGAAATCGTCGTACCGTGATTTTAATGCCGTACAGACGCTTGCCGGTTGGCTGTTTTTTCCGGACGACTGGCAGGAAGAACAAATGATAAAAATAAAAAGTACGGAGATACGACAGTTTGTCGGCGACAATCAAAATAGCAGCAACAGATTGCGACTGAGCGATTTCTTCAACGCCGGCATCTTCAAACCGACTTATGCCGACTTCCCTCCGCAACATAAGGGAGTTCGCGAAGCCGAAGAAAAGCTGAGTCTGATGATTTCGCAACATTCGGGCTATTCGATGACGATTTTTCCGCACGGCAACAAATGGTTTTCAAGCGCCGACGACCTGACGGACGCACCGCCGGATGATACCCTGTTCATCTCCAAAATCTTGATAATGCTCGGCGAAACTTTGGAAAGGGAAGACCATGCGGCAGCCTTGAATCTGATTGATAAAATATCGCTGTATCAGCAGAAAAGAGCCGAAAAAAACGCGATTTCACCGGCGAAGACGAGCCTCGAAATCATCTATAACAAACTCGACGCAGCAGGCATACTATTTAAAATAAACATCACATTCGGAGCGCTATTGTTCGCCGTTTTTATCCGGAGTTTCCTCACCGGACGCAAAAAGAAGTTTTTCCGGATGTTTTCGTTAGTACTGACCATCCTTTCATTGACGTTTTTAAGCCTTTCCATCGGACTGCGATGGTATGTTTCGTCGCATATTCCGTTGTCGAACGGCTACGAGACAATGGTTTTTATTTCATGGTTTATAATGATTTCTTCCGTTCTGTTCGGGCGCAAATCCGACTTCAGCCTGTCGATAGGCTTGATATTGTCGGGTTTAGCGCTGTTAGTAGCTTCGCTCGGCAAAATGAATCCCGGAATAACGCAGCTTGTACCTGTTCTACAGTCGCCATGGCTCAGCATCCACGTTTCATTAATAATGATTTCGTATTCGCTGGCAGGTTTTATGACTTTCAACGGCATAACGGCTCTGATTCTGCATTTCATCTCGAAAAACAGCGATGAATTTGTACGGAGACTGTATATTTTAAGCCGCATCATTCTCTATCCCGCCCTGTTCACGCTTTCCGTCGGAATATTCATAGGCGCGGTTTGGGCTAACGTCTCGTGGGGACGCTATTGGGGATGGGATCCGAAAGAAGTCTGGGCGCTCATCACCATGCTCGTATACAGCCTTGCCATGCACTCGCGGTCTCTGAAAATCTTCGGCAAACCGCTGTTTTTTCATGTCTTCTCAATAGTAGCTTTTCTTGCCATCATAATGACTTATTTCGGAGTAAGCATGTTTTTCGGAGGCATGCACAGCTATTAATTGCCTCTTTATCTGCTTATCTGCTCGGCAGACGCAATAAAAAACGGAAG
>JAITPH010000258.1 GCA_031289515.1 Tannerella sp. | reverse complement strand
GTATCTTAAAAAAAACATTATTCTCTTGAACAATTCTTCTTATGGTGGCTTGTGGCGTTTTCGATTTCCATGCTGAAAAATCAACTAACCTGTTTAACTGTCCAAACGTTGCGTATCCGCCGTTTTTTTGCATTGCTTCAATTACTTGTTTTGCTTGAGTTTTCATATCGAGGCATATTTAAAACACAAATTTCTTGCTACTGTTTCCGACTGTGACGATATAGATATGATTCCGGACAAACACGTTGTTTACCGTCATCCGGTCTGTATTTGTCTTTGCCGTAAATATCCTCTTTCCGGACATATCCGTTATCGTCACGGTTTGTCCGGTTGTATACGGCGCATTCATCCGGATGGTCAGTGACATGGCGTTTCTGTCGGCTATGATGGAAAATGTGTTCGGGTCGGATTGGATTACCGGCGTATGGCTTGGGTCGGTTTGTTTTTTCCATTCCACGTCGTCTACCCATAGCCGGACATCGCCCACAGCATACTGTGCTACGAAACCAAGCTCGGCAAAGTTGTTCGTCACCTCTATGTCCTTTATTTCAATCAGGTGATAGTCCTGATTGTTGGCGATGTCTTGCCGGAGCTGATTGCTGCCGCTCCGGTTGTTGTGGTATTTCAAATACAGGTAGGCGTTCGGACTCTGCTGGGTCTTTACCCATGCTTTCAGCGTGTACAGTCCGGGCGTCAGTTCGGTTATTATCTGAAACGCATTGCTGTTTGAATGGATTGACAGGGCGTATTTTCCGCTGCGGTTATTCAGTGTGCTTAAACCGACGTTGCCGGACGTTGTCCATTCCGACAGTATCGCTTCTCCGCTTTTTTTGTCGGGAGCAGCTTCCATATCGGCGTTCGGCAGCATGTTCGGCGATTCTTCGAGCCATTGCGAATCTATCCACGATGTCCGTTTCAGCAGCCATGATTTCAGGTATTCCACCTCGTCCGCCCACGAAGAGGCGATGTAATACTGCGGCCATACATATTGACCGAAACGAGGCCATACGCTGAAGTTGCGGGCGTGTCCTTCGTTCAGATGAGTTGTCAGAGAGTCTATGGTTGCTAAAATATGTTCGTCGGAAAGGCGGTCCGTGCGATATTCGCGCCATTTGTTCTTCAGGTTTGTATAAAACGCTTCGTCCTGCAGGATGCGCTTGAAAAACCACGGCACAAGATTTCCGTCCGTAAAGCGGTTGTTGTTGAAAGCCCATCCTTCGGCGCTCCAGCCGTGCATGTAGTCGGCGTTTCCCATCGAAATGTTGAAGTCCCAGATGGAGAACTTGAATCGCTTGTCGATGCTGTCGGGATATTTGTACAGCGGCGTACTGAGGCGGTATCCGTCGATGTTTTTTGCTATTTCCTGAGCTATGATGAAATTCATGACGGACGTTGTGTCGATGTAGTTCCGGTAGCCGTTCTGCGGGTCTTTGAATCCGGCTCCGGCTATGGCGTTTTCCATTTCGGCGACATGGCTTTTGATGTAACCGGTTTGAGCAGGCGTCATATCCTCCAGATCGGGATATTTGAAATTGTAAAACGGACTGACGTTAAGGAAGTTTTCTCTCAGGTCTTTTACCTTCATGTCGCTATAGAAGCCCGGATCGTCGTTTCTGTCTATTTCCAGAAGATAGCCTCCGGTAACGCCCATACCGTCGTCTGCCGTCGGCTTGTCGATGTCTATCCTGTTCGAGCCTTGACGGACGCGGGCGCAGAGGATGTAAATACCCTGATAAATGCCGTTCAAAACGACTTCGCAGTATTGTCCGTAAGGAGTATAGTCAAACGTTCCACGCATCAAGTCGAAGATAAGCATGTCGCGTATCAGGCTTTTATCGTTGTAGGGAGCGAGCAAGGCCCAGTCTTCATCCTTTGCCATTCCGAGCAGGGATTCTTTTTTCTTGCTGCCGTTTCCGTCTTCGGTGCGTACGGAAAACGGCTTTTTGTCGGAGCTTGCATACGATGAATTGCCACGGTATTTGATTCCGATTTTTCCTTCATAATCTATATGTTCCGTGTCATTAATGATGTTCATTGCTCCGGAACTGTTCCAAATGATTTTCATCGAAGCCTGGACGCGACGGTCTTCCGCCTTGGACGCCATCGCGGCATCCAGATTTATCACCACGATGGGTAGCGAGGATGAAGTCAATGTCAGGTTTACGGCGGGATGAAACGGATATTTCGGATCGTTGACCGTCCGTGCGTCGATGGAAAAGAACAGAAACCAAAAGAGAAAGAACAGCTCCTTTTGTATGAAATTGATTTTTTTTGTTGCCATGATATATAAAATTATTATGATTGGACAATACATTTTCGTTTTGCAAAGATATTGCTTTTTTCGGTATTGCCGACTAATATTCCGTTTTTTTGCCGCTTTCCGGCATTTCAAGGGCTGATCCTTGTGGATGAAAGACCGATTCCCGGATTTCTATCTTTCGACAATCATCAGGGAGTAGTTTTTTTGAAGATAATGATTGAAAACAAGTATCCTTTGAGGCTTGCGGGCTTCCGTTCCTGCCGCGTAGCAGGACTTTGGAAAAGCGCCGAACTTGAGCGCATGAGCGGAAAGAGCGAGGGCGAACGCCGTACTCGTCATGTATTCGCCGCAAAGATGCTTGTACGAAATCAGCTGCCTGTCCGCCGGAAACAGCTCTTCCGCCAGGCAGTCGTAAATCATGTCGTCCGCCCGGTAACCGTTTTTCCCAAGGACAACAGTATCAATATCGGCAAGCGAAAGGCCGCTGTCGGCAAGAAAATCAAGAATAAACCCGCCGGTCTGCCGTAAATCCGGAGCAGGAAAGAAAGCCGTCCTTACGCCGCCGATCCGTGCATAGCTGCCGGCCGACGGACTGTCGCCGACGAGGAAGAATCCCGCGCCTTCGCCGGTAGCGACAGGAATATTCATGCTGTTCAACAGGGAAACGTACTGCCGCGAAATCTCGTCGACGCCGCCCACAAGCACATTCGACCGTCCCTCGCCAGCAAGCATCACGGCGTCCGTCAGGGCGCTTTCAAAAGCAGAGCCGCGATGACAGTACGTGTTGTTGTACGACCTGTTTTTCAGTATCCGCGCAATCTGCGAGGCAACGGTGTTGTGCGACGAATTGATAAACGGAATCGGCGACAGTCTCTGACCGTTTTCTTCGAGGACGGCGACGAGAAACGTCTCCAGATCGATGACGCAGGCAAGCCCCGTGCCGACCACGATAGCATCCGGCCGGACGTTTCCCGCTCCGTTCAGGCATATCTGTGCAGCGCCGATGCCCAGCTTGAGAATGTGCGACATGCGGCGCAACTGCACCGGATTGATAAGTTTTCCGTAATCCGGCTCGACGCAGCGAAGCGTCTTCTCGCCCTCGTGCGAAATGTCGCACGCGAAGCCGTTATCCGAAGTGTTTTGCGGCGAAATGAAACCGATTGAATTGATATATGCCATTTACGAAACTTTCGAGAAAATCAATGATGCGTTGCTGCCCCCGAAACCGAAGGAATTGGAGAGTACATGCCGCACGTCCGCCTCCGCAAGAGCGATGTTCGGAGTGAACGACAGTTCCGGCATTTGCTGCGAAAAGCCGCAGTTGGCGAAAAGCAGACCGTTCCCGATTGCCAGAATCGAGATGACGGCTTCGACAGCGCCCGCCGCCGCCAAAGTATGCCCGGTAAACGCCTTGGTCGAACTCAGCGGCGGTATCTTTCCGAAAGCGCCGCAAGCTCCGAAAACGGATTCGACGGCTCTGCCTTCCGACAGGTCGTTGATAACCGTACCGGTGCCGTGAGCGTTGATGTAGTCAATATCTCCGGCATCGAGGCAAGCGCGTTTCAGCGCCTCGCGAACGGTCAGGGCAGCGCCTTCGCCGTCGGGCGACAGCGCCGTCTGGTGATAAGCCTCGTTCGTATTCGCAAAGCCGCTCAGACGGCACAGGATGCTATCCCCGGCAGCCGTTTCCCGCGTCTCCAAAACCAGATAGGCAGCCCCTTCGCCGAGCGTGATGCCGTTGCGGTTTGCGTCGAAAGGCGTGCATCCGGTCGGCGAAACAATATCCAGCGAATTGAAGCCGTTTATCGTGAAACGCGAAAGCGCATCCGCCCCGCCGACAAGCACCTTGTCCGCCAAACCGTTTTGAAGCATCCGCGCGCCGACGATGATGGCGTTTGCGGAAGAAGAGCAGGCTGTGCTGACGGTCGTAACATTATAGCAGATATTGAAATATTCGGCAATCTTTTGAGTGGAATCGGCGCAATCGAGGATTTCAAAACTGTCCGCATTGACTTTGCCGGACGACAGGTCTCCGTAATGCTCCTCGTTATAATCCATTCCGCCTACGGTAGTTGCGGAAACAAGTCCCATTCTTTTGACCGGCACTTTCGACGGCGACGACTGCAAAGCCTGACCGGCAGCATTCAGAGCCAGCAGACTTGTTCTCGAATAAGGCTTGTCCTGCGGCAGAAGCGGCAATCCGGACATCAGAGCCTCGTTTCCGGCCAGCACTTCGCAGACAGGAAAATCCTTCAGCGCCGTCTCGAAACGCCTTGCGGGAGCTTTCGGAGAATATCCGGATTTCAGCGCCTGAAGCGTCTCATCCGCAGTTTCCCCGATAGCCGTAATAATTCCCATTCCTGTTACAAAAACATCTTTTAGCATATAATAAATTTAAAAAAGTCGAAAGTCATAAGTCAATCACTATTCACTATTCGTTATTCACTATTCACTGCTCTTTTTATCATAGACGATTGCCGTAGCCGTGCAAAGCGCAAAGAACAGCAGCAGCAGCAGGCATTCCGGCAGAACAGTAATAATATTCCCCGAACGGAGAAAAATATCATAAAATCCGCTGATTCCCCAGTTAAGCGGCGAGATGCGGCTCAAAGTCTGCATCACCGGCGGCATGACAAAAACAGGTATCCAAACGCCGCCGACGGCAGCCAGAATCACAACCGAGACCGACGCAAAAATAGCCGCCTGCTGATGGCTTGTAGCGATTTTACCGATAGCGATTCCGTATCCGATAGCCGCCAGAGCCGAGCAAATGCCCATAAGCAAAAGCGGCGCATACATATCCACGTCCGCCACAAGCGCAGGCAAACCCAACAGCGGAAACAGGAAAATGCCGATGACAAAAATAATCGCCAGCTGCAACAGACAAACGCCAAGATAGGTGACGATTTTGCCCAGAATATAAAGATAAAAAGGGCAAGGCATCGTTTGCAGGCGCATAAAACTCCCTTCTTCGCGTTCCCTGATGATATTTCCGGCCAGCGAAATGGCAATAAAAAAAATGGCAAACAAACTCCAGGCCGGCACATTGTGTTGCACCGAGTTCGGGATAATCTGCTTATCGCCCGACGTTGCGTACTGTTCGCGGATTTGTACGCGGTCGTGCGACAGTTGCACGTCGGCAATCGGAACAGGCGAGATTTTATTTACTTCCGAAACGATTTCGCGGAACATAAACTCGCTTTCCATGCGGACGGCATATTCGCGAAACGTACTCGTCAGCGTGTTCCGGAAAGAACTTTTGACCGTCGGGTCGAGGAAAATCTCTATTTCGGTCGAATCCGTCGCCGCGCCGCTGTCCGTACCGCCGAACGTATCCGCCACATAGCGTTTCACGTTTCTGCGTATGGCGTCCGTAGCGCCTTCGGGAACGATTATTCCGATCATGTAGTCGCCCCGCGCCACAAGCCGTTTCAATTCGTCCCTGTCTACCGTCGCGCCGTCCGGATTCCGGCTTACGAGGAATATGGACGACGATATTTGCCTCTCGACGGCAAAACCGAGCGAATCGTTGTCGTTGTTGATGAAAAGCAGCGGTATGCGCGTCTCCTGAATCGAATTGAAAGTGCTGTCCTGAAGATACGTCATTATGACGACCAGCAGGGCGGGCATCAGAAACATCAGACACAGCCCGGCCCTGTCGCGGACGAGAAGCAGGACGTCCTTGTATACGAGCGATTGCAGTTTTCCCATCAGTCGCGCAGTTTTTTACCGGTCAGTTTCAGGTAAAGCGCCTCCAGCGAATCGCAGTCCGCCGACTGACGGATTAGCTGTTGCGGATTCCCGGTGCAGACCGGTTTCCCTTCGTCTATGATGGCTATTTCCGAGCAAAGCGATTCGGCTTCTTCCAGATAGTGCGAAGTATAGATGATGGTACTTCCGGCGCGGTTTATTTCCCGCAGGTTTTCGATGATGAGCGTTTTGGACTGTACGTCGATGCCGACGGTCGGCTCGTCGAGGAAAAGTATTTTCGGATTGTGAAGCAGTCCGGCGATGAGGTTGATGCGGCGTTTCATGCCACCCGAATAGCTTGCGACGGTGCGGTGCTTGTTTTGCTCCAGACCGAAATACGCCAGAAGGTCGTTGATTCGCGTTTCGAGTTTCTTTCTCTCTATGCCGAACAGTCCGCCGAAGATTTTAAGGTTTTCATAAGCCGTGAGCGTCGGATACAGGGCTATTTCCTGCGGCACGACGCCTATGCTGGGCTTTACGCTGTTGCGGTTTGCAGGCATCGGCAGCCCGCAAATGCGTATCTCGCCTTTTTCAAACGGCCTCAGACCGCACAGAATATTTATAATCGTAGTTTTGCCCGCACCGTTAGGACCTAACAGACCGAATATCTCGCCTTGCCGGATTGATATTGAAAAGTTATCGACGGCCGGCAGGCGGTTTCCCCTGTATGTTTTGCTCAGGTTTTTTATTTCGATTGCAGGCTCTGCCATGTTTATAACGAATTGATGAATTTACGCAGCCGGATGAAGAAATGTTTTTCCTTGCCGGAGATTTGAATCAGCAGGTAACTCAACTGTTCGTAGGTGCAGATGTTTTCGCCTCTGTTTTTGAACTTGTGGGCTGCCTGATAGGCAAAATTGCGCCACAGGTCGCCTATTTCGGTCATTTGCGTCGAAAACTCGTCCAGTTCCGTTCTTCCCAGTACGGTCGAGGCTTCCTGCAGGAACGCTGCATACATGAAACGGAATCCCGCGCCGCCCGTGCCTATTTCTTCAAGCATCCGGATTAGCTGGGCAAGTTGCAGAGCCGCTTTTTTCGCGCCGAGATTCGTTTCCCAGTTTCGCATTTTCAGCGCCATGGTGCGTATTCCCCTGACGCCGAAGTACGGAACCGGTATGTCGAGCATCCGTTTGCAGTTCAGTTTGATGCCGCTTATGATAGCCGGTTTCAGGTCGGGCGTTGCGGTATCGATTTCTTTCACCCAGTACATTTTGCCGTATGGCGGATATGTGCCTTTTGCGAAACGGACGCGCTTCAGTTCGTCGCAGGTAAGCCGGTTGAGCGTCGTCGAGCAGGGGTCGCTTACGGTGTAGACGCCGTCTTCCTTTCCGATCACGCAGATGTTGTGCGCATTGAAATGGAAGCGGTATTCTTTCGGGAAATAGGAGAGGTAGAAGACGCCGACGAGATTGCCGACCGGTATGCCCTGTTCGAGCAGTTCGTCGAGCGCCTTCATCGACTTGTCTTCGTTGAGGAAGCGCCGTCCGCTGATGGATATTTTCAGGCGGCCGGTCACTCTGGCAAATATGTGTCCGGGCAGCGGCCGGAATGACATGACCGGCATTCCGTGCATCCTGATGAACGGCATGTACGAGAAAAACAGGCCTGCGCCGATGCCGAGCGTCATGGGTTCGCTGATGTCTATTCCGTAAAAGCGCAGCATGTTCGATGTTACGCCGCTTTCGCAGTGTGCTGCCTGAGCGTGTTTAAAATCAATCTTCATTCGTCAAACTTTTTTCAATTCTTCTACTGTAATATTTAATGTGTCCGCGTATTTTTGGAGCGTGTCGCCGTCTGCCTTTTCAAATTCCCCGGCTTTGAGGTGTTTTTTTATTGTCTTTTTCGGGATGCCGGAGTAGGCGGACAGGAGACCGGCGTCGAACAGCCGCATGAGTATGTGATATGCCAGAGGGCTTTTCCTGCCCCGGAGCACGTCCTGGCGGACTGTTTCGGCTTCGTCGCGTATGCTGTCCCACGTTATCGTGAGGGCGTCCGTTTTGGCGTACCAGCCTTCGCTTGCGACCTGGCAGTACCGTCCGTCGCCGTCCGTGGCGTAGTAAATGTCGCGCAGGCTGGTGTTGTCAAGGTAGCCTTTGTCCTGGGGTACTTCGTCTTTTTTCATGGATTAACAAACGGTTAATAGTGATATGCAATATGAAAACCGTGCGCTTTCGGGTACGAGAAGCAGGATTTTCTGTCCTTTTACAAGTTTGCCTTCGCGCCAGAGTTCTTCGAGCATGAGGAAGTTGGATACGGAGGCTACGTTTCCTACCGTCGGCAGGTTCAGAAACCATTTCTCTTCGGGTATGTGATTGCCGCAGCCGTCGAGTTCCGTCCGGATGGCGTCCCGGAAATACATTGACGAGAGGTGTGGCAGGAACCAGTCTATTTCATTGACGTCGAGGTTGCGGCGGCGGACTGTCTCGACGAAGAACTCGCGTCCGAGTTTCGTTATGTTTTCGCCCAGCATCCGCGTGTCCTGCCTGAGCGAGAAGAGCGATTTGGAGAGCCATTCGTTTTCGGGCATCATGGACCAGCCGACGAGTTCGCCCTGCGGGTTTTTCTCGCCTCCGGCATACATGCAGACTTCGCGGACGTGTGCGTATGAACAGAGGTCTATCCATTCTATCCGCAGCGAGAGTCCGTCCGTGGCGGGCTGTTTTTGCAACAGCAGTGCGGCGGCGCCGTCGGAGAGCATCCAGCGCAGAAATTCCTTTTCAAAGGCGATGACGGGCCGTTTTTCCAGCTGTTCGAGCAGGGCGGCTTCTTCTTCAAAGTATGAGGCGCGCATCCAGGCGGAGAGCCTTTCGGATGCTACGCAGACGGCGTTGTTCCTGTCGCCCGCCGCGAGCGAGAGCCATGCGTATTTCAGCGCCTGCACGCCCGTGCAGCACGAGCCGGCGAAGGTGACTACTTCGGCGTTTCGGCCTCCTACGTTGCCGTGTACCATGACGCCGTGCGAGGGCATGATCTGTTCGGGCGAGGCCGTACCGGCGGAGATGAGTTCGATGTCGTCGACCGGAAGCGTTCCCTCGCACAGTGCGCGGATGGCGTTGCCGGCCATCTGGACGTTTGTATGCGTGACGTTGCCGTGCCGGTCGAGGGCATAGTAACGTTGCCTGATGCCGTTGTTGCGCAGAACGATTCGTCTGGCAAGCGACGGACGGTCTTTAATCATGCCGAGACGGCTCTCCATATCGTCGTTTTCGACAGGCTGGCCGGGCATGAATCTTGCTATCTTTGTGATGTATATCTGTAAATTCATGGGCGCAAAGATAGTGCAAATCGAAAGAATTTCTATAAAAATCGTAAAAAATCGCGGATGAACGGGATTTTTCTTTATTCTGAAGTTGGAAGTTGTTACCTCCACGTCATGTCGACCGGAGCGTAGCGGAGTAGAGACATCTGCTTGTCGACACACGGGATGTCTCCACTCCGCTTCGCTCCGGTCGACATGACGGAAAGAGGACGCGCTCCGGCCGACACGACGGAAAGAGGCGGACACTCCGGTCAATACGGCGGCAATACCGACTGTTTATCGCAAACCGGAAAGTCTTGCAATAAAAAACGCAATATTTTTTGCGGATTAAAAAATAACAGTTACATTTGCAGTAAATTCTGTGACGGTATCCCCATGAATCGCGGGTGATTCCCCATGGCTCGCGGGGGGTTCCCCATGGCTCGCGGGGGATTCCCCATATCTCGCGAGGTATTCCCCACTGCTCGCGGGGGATTCCCCACATCTTGCGGGGTATTCCCCACATCTTGCGGGGTATTCCCCACTGCTCGCGGGGGATTCCCCACGACATGCGGGGGATTCCCCACAAATCGCGGGGGATTCCCCACAACACGCGGGGGATTCCCCTCGACATGCGGGGGATTCCCCGCGAAGAGAGGGGGATATGTAAACGGTAATTGTGAACATATATATTAAGTATTTATTTAAAGAAGTCGTTTTATGTATACACATGATTTTATACCGAGAGGAGACAGGCAGTTCCGGGAATGGCTGGCGACATTACTCGGTTACGTTGTCGAAAACAGGGAAAGATGGAACGTTACGGAGGAAGCCTGTGAGGAAACAGAACTGAAAGCCACGGCATTTCAGTCAGCCTACGACGTATATATAATGCCGGATATGCGGACGCAGTCAGTGACGCTGTTAAAAACCGAGACCCGGAATGCAGCCGAGAAGTCGGTGCGCGTTTTTCTCAAGTCGTACATCACGTACAATCCGCTCGTGGAAGACGTGGACAGGATAAACATGAATCTGCGGGTACACAAGACCTCGCGCACGGCAGTCCTCCCGCCGGCGAAGTACCCGCTGCACGAAACGGACACGTCAATGATTCGGTGGCTTGTCATCCGTTTCTTCGACGAGGAAACCCGCCGTAAAGCCAAGCCCGAAGGCGTACACGGATGCGAGGTATGGTGGGCAATCCACGAACAGGGCGACGCGACGGTGGACGACCTGACACATTCGTCGTTCTGCACCCGCACGCCGTTAAGACTCGAATTTAACGACCGCCAGCGCGGAAAGACCGTACGTTTTTGTCTGAGATGGGAAAACACCAGAGGCGAAAAAGGCCCGTGGAGTCCGATAGAATCCGCCGTAGTACCGTAGGACAATTGAAAGATTCGTGCAAATTCGTGTAATTCGTGGATCAAAAACGTTTCTTTTCAGTCCCGTTCGGCCTGGCGCAAGATTCCTTTGCCTCAGTTGCCGTCTTTTCGCAAACCGTCGGACGAAAGCATGTTGTCTATTGTATCAATAAACTGTTTGGCCGGTTCAAGAAGCGGTCCGAGGTCATCTTCTTCGATGGTTTCCCAGTCTTCATAATCGCCTGATTGGCGGAGGTTAAACACACGACCGTAAAGTTTGCCGAATGACGGGTCAATTCGTTTGCTTTTGACAAAATGAAGTCCAAACATGGTTTTCACTCCGTTGTGTGAATGGGTTTCATAGCCATCGTTGATTAGAAGGGCAGTTACAGCATAGTAACATGCATAAT
>JAITPH010000227.1 GCA_031289515.1 Tannerella sp. | reverse complement strand
GTATTGATAGCCGGTTGTCCGGCTTTTTGAAGCAAATCGACTCCGTTGTCCCTATCGCTATTGGCGGTAGACGTGTAAGGCACAACGCCCGATGTAGCTACAGTTCTCCAGTGACCGGCATCGTTATTATGATTATCTGTTGTATAGAAATGATTTGCCAGATAGATATCTACTATATGAGCCTGAGATGAGCCTGACGGCGCTAATTCATCAGCAATAACAGCGCCGACCGCATAAATGCCGTCGGCCGCTCCCGCACTCAGATTTCCATAAGAAATAACAGGATTCGGGGTCAATTTAGTACTGCTTATTCCGCTTACAACCATACAACCGATACGGTCAGATCCGTATTCTTCTCCTTCGGGATAAGATTTCGACTTACCCCAGTTAATATTGGAACATCCTCCATAAGACCATAAATCATATATGTCGCCGGGAGTAATCATCTTGGTATAATTACGAATGTGAGCGCTATCAATTAACGATGTATTTACATCTTTGTACTGTTCGTCGACAATTCCGCCAATGGATAACCGTACGGCGCCGGAAGCATAAGCGTCGGCATTGTAGGTATTAATCACTATATTTGCCGAATATTCGCTTCCCAACTGAAGAGTAGGATTCAGGGGCATCGGATTGTTCCACGGATTATTAAACAGGGAATCATAGCCTGCACCGGGTTTGTTTCTCGGCCTCTGTATCCTGTTTTCCCTGATGAAAGCGGACTCTCCCGCGCCAAATTCATTGTTTACATTTGTCGAATCCACAATATAACCCATGTCTGCAACCGTTATCGCATCTCCGCGACGCGGCTGTATTTCATCTCCGGTTAGATTGACTGTGATTCTCTTTTCGGTTTTTAAAACCCCGTTCTTTCCGGGAATGCCGTTGTCGTCAAGCCGAACGTGTCCCGAATGATTCTTTTGCAACAATACTCCATGTTGCGCATAAGACATAACATTGTCACTCATAACAAATGCCATGCAAAGCATTATAATGCAGTTCTTTCTTTTCATAATAATATTTTTATAAAATTAATACAAGTTGCGCGATGCACAAAAAGATATACACACAAACACCCTATTTCTCGTCTCAAGGGGGAACACCCTCCACCTCCTTAAAGTACATTCACAACAATAATACAGTACAAAGTTAGGAATTAAATCCGAATAAAAAAATTTTTTGCGACTTTCCTTGTTTTTTTTACCTGCAATGACGACAGAAACAGTGCAAAATGTAAAGACAGGCATATTACAATGACGAAAAGAATAAATTTTCAATGAAGAGAATACGGGCAAATGACCGGAGGCGCGAAAAAAAACGGTCATTCGGTATAATAAATCAAATATTATTACGTACATTTGCATGTTATTATGTGAAATATAAATTTATACGGAAATGAGAAAGTTATTTTTATTATTTATGGCAATTGCGCTGAATAGCATGTTTTTCGCTATCAACGCACAAGACAATGCCGGATTGAGCGACGAAGCGCTGAGCGCCAAGTACAAGCAGGAAATCAAGATCATGGATTCCGAAATCAAGACTATCAGACTCAAATTGAAAGCAGAAACGGACAACAATGACTTGAAAAGCGAGTTGGCGGTAAAGACGGAGCAACTGAAAGAACTGAAGTCGAAGAAAAAAGTTTTGGACGAAGCCGTCAACAGCAAGAAAGCAGCCCAAAAAGCAGCTCAAAATGCCGAAAAAGCAAAAGAAAAAGCTGAAAGGGCGCAGAAAAAAGCTGAGAGAGACGCGGAAGACGCAAAGAAGATAAAGGAAAAACAATAATTCCGTACTCCGGAGTTATACCGTATTCGGCGCAAAACACAAGACAAGATGAATATCCGAAACTATCACTATCTTTGAGGCGATGAAAGTATTGATAATACGAATAATATTGTGCATTTCTCTTGCGCTTGCGTCAATCGGATATCTGTTGGCGTCGGACGTCTGCATCTCGGATATTAAGATATTCGGCAATAAGAAAACAAAGGAATTTACCATTATGCGGGAGTTGTCGTTCCGCGCAGGCGACGTTTTGCCGGAAGACAAACTGATACTTCAACTCGAAATCTCCAAAAACAATCTCGTAAATACCTCGCTGTTCAACTACGTCTATGTCGATTACATACCTGATTCAATCGACAATCCGGGCTGTGTGTCGTGTATCGTGACTATAACCGTAGAAGAGAGGTGGTATTACTGGCCGCAGGTAAACCTCAAACTCGAAGACCGCAATCTGAGTAGCTGGCTGCATGAAAAAGACTTCAGCCGGGTGACAATAGGCTGGGGATTGCGAGTTTACAATGTTTTCGGAATGAGGCACAAGATAACCATGAGCGATTATTTCGGATACGAAAAGGGTTTGCGGCTTGCATATTCCAACATCTCGCTGGACAGGGAACGCACGCAGATGTTGGGATTCGGCTTCACGGCGCTGTTCAACAAAACCATCAACGCAGGTTCGGAAAACGACAGGGTAGTATACCTGAAAGACCCGAACAACTTTTTAGACAGGACTTTTGAAGGACTTGTGAGCTATTCATACCGTCCGGGCATCCACATAACACATTCGTTTGACGTCGGATTCCGGGGAATAATTCTGGGCGATACGGCATTAAAGACAAACAAAGATTATTGGGGAACGGACGACAAGAAAAACAACATGCTGCAATTATCTTACAAATTTAACTACGAACATCGTGATTACGTGGAATATCCGACAAAAGGATACTTCATCGGCTCGGAATTGAAGGGCGTCATGGCAGACGACATGCGATTTTTCTACGGTGAACTCAACATGAAACTGCAATACTACAAGGAAGTCTTTCCGCGCTGGTTTTGGAGTTCGAGGCTAAATTCGGGCATAACGTTCAAGAACAAAAAGGCATACATCTTCGACCAGCATGTTGGATACGACGACAAGAACATCACCGGTTACGACTATTATGTCGTTGACGGTCAGCATCATGCGATACTCAATAACGACTTGCGGTTTCTTCTTATGCCGAAACGGATATTCTATCTGGGCGCGTCGAAAAATTCGACAAAATTCAGAAAGATACACCTCTCTATCTACGCCAAACTGACGTATGACGCCGGATATGTGTATCACGGATACCGAAGCGCAACGAACACGCTGGCAAACACTTTCCTCTGGGGAAGCGGCGCAGGTCTCGATTTCGTAACCTACTACGACATTGTGCTGAATTGCAGCTACGCAATCAACAAAATGGGCGAAGGCAACTTCTATTTCGGCATCAAGGCGCCTGTTTTCTGAAACCGAAAGTCTTATTCAATCTTATGTCTCACATCTTCGAGGTATTCTTTCATCTTTGCGGTATTTTTTTCGGCTATAATATCCTGCAAGAGAGACAGCTTCTCCTGAATACGCGCTAATTGACGCGGCGTTCGGGGGTTGAACAGAATTTCGGTCAGCAGGTAGTCGTCTTCCGACAGCAGTCCGCGTGCAATTTTCATGTGACGCTTGAACGTAGTGCCCGGAGCGTCCTGATGAATCATCGTGGCGGCAAAAACGAGCGTAGAAGCAAACGGTATGCCGAGCGAATAGGCAACCACTTTGTCGTGTTCCTCGAAAGTATACTCAAAAACATTAAGTTTTAGCTTGTTATACAAATCTTTAAAGAAAATCTTCCCAAGATGGTCGCCTTCGGAAATGATAATCGTATTTTCTTTCTCAAGATTGGCCAGATTTGCGAAGGTCGGACCGAACATGGGATGCGTCGAAACGTAAGGAAAGCCGCATGAACTATAAAATTCCCTGAGATTAGTCTTGACCGAAGCAATGTCGGAAATGATACAATTCGGTTTGAGAAACGGCGTCACAGCCTCGAAAACGTCGATAGTATGGTTAAGCGTCACGCAATTGATGACTATTTCCGGCGCGAAGTCGGGAATTTCTTCCACCGACTGCATCCGTATTGCATTGTAAATGAAACGCATACGTCGCGAATCTTTCTCCAATACCGCTACCTCGTGGTCGAAACTGAGCAAATCGGCGAAAAACGTCCCCATCTTGCCTGCTCCTAAAATCAATATTTTCATAATCGTCTGTTTATTTGTTCATTACAACCATTTGCTGACGAATCGATTCTTCGTGTATCTCGCTGTAAATTTTCTTTACAAAATCTGCGTTCATATCCATCGAAACGCCCATTCTGGAGCGGTTATCAAGAATTTCTCCATAGCGAGGCGTCTGCAATATCGGCATATTATGTTCTTTTTTGTAGATACCGATCTCGCGCGAAATACGCATGCGTTTTGCCATGAGTTCGAGCAAACCCTCGTCGATAGTATCTATTTGACGTCTCAACTCCGAAAGGTTTTCGGTCGTCTGCGCAGAATCGCGAATCACAAGCATATTGACGACGTAATCCAGCACGTCC
>JAITPH010000222.1 GCA_031289515.1 Tannerella sp. | reverse complement strand
GGCGAAGCCTCGACTTTTATCTGTTTGGCAATTATGCGTATCGGCTGACCTATCGAAAGCATGGAAGTCTTGCTTATGCCGTTCAACCGGCACAGCTCCGAAACGGTAGTGCCGTATTGTATCGCTATCTTGCCCAGATTATCGCCTTTGCGCACTCTGTGAACGACTACCGCATCTTCCGAAGTGGAGTAGACATTGCTTTTCTTGCCGTTTATCTTTACGTTGTGAAATTCAAATTTGTTGTTGTGGGGAACGCCGTTGGCGAAGTCGATTAATTCGGCGGGATTAATGTCTTTTCCGAGGAATCGGGTTTCAAAATGCAGATGCGAGCCTCTCGAATTTCCGGTATTGCCGCCAAGACCGATTGCCTGACCTGCATGTACGATTTGATTTTCTCTTGCGATGAATTTCGAGAGATGTCCGTAGACCGTCTCAAGTCCGTTTGGATGGCGAAGCACGAGATAATAACCATAACCGCCCCGCTCAAAGCTCTTTATCCTGACTTTTCCGCCGAAAGCCGCACGTACCGTGTCGCCGGTATCCAAATCGAGGTCGATGCCGCGATGCATCCTGCGGCGACGCGGTCCGTATTTCGACGTGACTTTGACGTTATTGTCGATCGGCATTACAAACAAACTGCAATCAATCGTGTAGGAATCAGGGTAATCTATCTTCAAATTCTGAAACGGATTGACGTGCAGCGTGTCCCAGTTCGAATTATATAACTCGTCGGCGGGAAACAGGAGGTTTTCCTCCTCCAAATGCCTGTTGTATTCGTCAAGTTTTGCTATTGCAAGTTCGTCGGACGCCACTTTTGAACTCGTAACACGGCTTGCCATCAGCTCCGAAGCCTGCTTGTCCAGACGCAACGCGGTTTCTGCCGACGTCTGTGCCGGAATCTTCTTCTTCGGTCCTTCGGCATTTGCATACAGAACTGCAACAAGACCGAAACAAATTAGTGCTATCTTACAACGTGAATGTATATTCATATAATACTGTTAAACAATTAAACCTATGCTCTAACGTCATTCGCTATTCCATGCTATTTTACTGCATTTATAGGCAAAATGAGCGTCAAAGGTCATAATTTCAAATTAAATTACCAAAAAAAATATGACATAAATATGACTGACTATGTGAACAATACCCCAAAAACGGCTTGTATACTTCTGTATATCAGTTATATACATAAATATATGTTATAAAACATATAAACGGCTCATAATCGCTTTTTGGGGGTATTTCGGCGGTTTGGAATTTATTTTATGTATTTTTGTGCCGTTGTTCGTTTAAAAAGAGAAAATGAAAGATTACTTTACTTGCGTACAAATCGAAAAATCGCCCTTCGGCATTACTTATTCCGACGATATATTGTTTCTGGGGTCGTGTTTTTCGGACAATATCAGCGAGATAATGTCGGATTATAAGTTTCGCGTCGGTGCAAGCCCTTTCGGGACTTTGTACAATCCCGCGTCTATTGCTGCGGCTTGTCGGCGTTTGCTTGATGCGACGCCTTTTGACGGAAGCGACCTGTTTCATCGCGACGGCTTGTACCACAGTTTCATGCACCACAGCAAGTTTTCGGATACGTCGGAGGCGGGTTGCCTCGCCAAAATCAACGACGCCCTGCTCGACTTGGGAGGCTTCAGCCGGGTTTCGCGTCTCGTAATCACGCTTGGAACGGCTTTTATCTATCGGCTCAAAACCAACGGTCGGGTCGTCGCTAACTGCCATAAATTGCCGGAATCGTATTTTTACAGGGAACGCCTTACTGTCAACCAAATTACCGGCGAATGGACGGATCTGCTCGAAGAGTTGTGGCGTCGAAACGATTCTTTGAAAGTCATTTTTACCGTCAGCCCTATCCGTCACTTTAAGGACGGAGCGCATCAGAACGCAGTCAGCAAAGCCATCTTGCTTTTGGCTGAACAGGAACTGGCTGAACGTTACCCCGGCAGAATATCATATTTCCCCGCTTATGAGCTTGTTACCGACGAATTGCGTGATTACCGTTTTTATGCGGAAGATATGATTCATCCCTCTGCGGTTGCCGTTAAACATATCTGGGAGCGTTTTTGCTACGCTTATTTCGATTTGTCCGTCAGAAATCTCATGGAAAAGGCGGAGAAAATAAACAAGGCGCTTGCACACAAGCCATCGAATCCTTCTTCATCCAATTACAAACTGTTTTTGAAGCATACGCTTTCGGAGATAAGACGCCTGCACAATAGCAACCCTCTTGTCTGTTTTCATAAGGAAGAGGAAGAAACATTAGCCAGACTTCAACAACTAAACGACTAAAAATGAGTTATTCCATAAAAGAAATTTCATCCGTCATAAAGGCTGAAGGCCGTATCCAGTCCGACGACACGATTTCGTATATTCTGACCGACAGCCGCGCCCTGTCGTTTCCCGAATCGACGCTGTTTTTCGCGCTTAAAACCAAAACTAACGACGGACATAAATATACGGACGACCTGTATCGGCTTGGCGTGCGTAATTTCGTTATTTCGGGCGGGCATCCGGAATATTCTGCTTTTAGAGACGCTAATTATCTGATAGTAAATGATACTGTTGAGGCGTTACAGGCGCTTACCGCTTATCATCGCGGGCGTTTCTCCGTTCCGGTAGTCGGGCTGACCGGCAGCAACGGCAAAACCGTCGTCAAAGAGTTGCTGTACCAGTTATTGAATATGGATTTCAATATCGTGCGCTCGCCGCGAAGCTACAACTCGCAGATTGGCGTTCCGCTCTCTGTTTGGGAAATGAACGAGCGCCATACGCTTGCAATTTTCGAAGCGGGTATTTCGCAACCGGGCGAAATGGACAAGTTGCAAGCCGTAATAAAACCCACGATAGGACTGATAACCAACATCGGAGAGGCTCATCAGGAAAATTTCAAGTCAAAACGTGAAAAGGCGCTGGAAAAGTTGGCTTTGTTTGCGGATAGCGACGTAATCATCTATAACTCCGACGACAGTCTTATACGGAACGCTTTGGACGAATCGGGATTGCTTTCCAAGTCAATCGGCTGGAGCCGGAAGGACAGCAGCGCGGCGCTGTTCGTCAATTCCGTCTCGAAAGGCGATTCCGACACGCGACTGACCTGTACGTTCGACGGCGTTACCCGCTCGTTCGCAATTCCTTTTATTGATGACGCTTTTATCGAAGATACAATTCATTGCATGGCTTTGATGTTTTATCTTTTGCCGGATTCTTTTACTTCTAAAGACAATGCTTTAGCATCTTTGGAGCCGGTTGCCATGCGTCTCGAAGTGAAACAGGGCATAAACGGCTGTCAGCTTATCAACGACACTTATAACTCGGACGTCAATTCGCTGTCGGTAGCGCTTGATTTTCAGCAAAGCAGGCGTGCCGGAAAAGACCTGAAAAGCGTCGTCGTACTGTCGGATATTTTCCAGTCGGGCATGTCGCCGGAAACTTTATACGGCAAGGTCGCCGAACTTTTTCATCGCAGGAAAGTAGACCGCATCATAGGAATTGGCAGTGATATCAGCCTTTACGGACATCTGTTCGGCGACATGGAAAAGGCGTTTTATCCTTCGACGGAGGCGTTTATCAAATCGTTCAAACAAAACATGTTTCACAACGAAATGATACTCGTCAAAGGCTCGCGGGCGTTTAATTTTGAGCGTATCACGGATTTGTTGGTCAAGAAAATGCACGAAACGATTCTCGAAGTCAATCTCGATGCCATAATTCATAACTTCAACCATTACCGCTCGCGTCTTCGTCCCAAGACGAAAATGGTCTGCATGGTCAAGGCTTTCGGTTATGGCATCGGCGCTTTCGAGATTGCCAGAACGCTTCAGGAACACCGGTGCGATTACCTCGCCGTCGCTGTTGCCGACGAAGGCGAAGACTTGCGTAAAGAGGGCATTTCCGCCCCCATAATGGTGATGAATCCAGAATTGAGCAGTTTTAGCCTGCTGTTCGACTATAATCTTGAGCCGGAAGTGTACAATTTCCGTCTGCTCGACGCGCTGATTAAAGAAAGCCTGCGTCGGGGCGTGACGATGTTTCCGGTTCATATCAAAATAGATACCGGAATGCACCGGCTTGGATTCGAACCTGACGACATGCCTGAGATTTGCCGCCGCATAAAGGCTCAAACAGGAATTGCCGTCCGCTCGGTCTTCTCGCATCTTGCCGGAAGCGATTCTGCTCTTTTTGACGATTTTACCGAATATCAGACAGACACGTTTTCGGCAGCGGCGGCTCTGCTTGAAAGCGGACTTGGCTATCCTGTTCTTAAACACATATTGAACTCTGCCGGCATAGAGCGGTTTATCGGGCATCAGAAAGACATGGTGCGACTGGGAATTTCGCTTTATGGCGTGAGCGCTTCGGGCGCTTCCGGCGAATTGAAATGCGTGTGTTCGCTCAAGACGGTTATCCTGCAAATCCGGGACGTTCCCGCCCGCGATTCTGTCGGATACAGCCGCAAAACGTTTGTTGAAAGGGATTCGAGAATCGCCATAATACCGATAGGATATGCCGACGGAATGGATCGCCGCCTGAGCAATGGCGTCGGCGAGGTGATAGTCGGCGGCAAACGCTGCCCGATAGTCGGTAATATCTGCATGGATGCGTGCATGATAGACGTAACCGACACAGACGCGCACGAAGGCGATTCCGTAATAATATTCAACGAAGACCTGACCGTAACCGAGATAGCAAAAAAAATAAACACAATCCCCTACGAAATCCTGACCTCCATTTCCCCCCGCGTCAAAAGAGTTTATTATCGGGAATAGACTTTGACATCTCCCCGCTTTTTTTCGTTTCAAACGGAATCGTGTCCGTATTTTTGACCGGCTGCGCGTTAATTCAAATATTTTTCATACTTTTGCAACCCGATAAAGAACAGAAGATGATCATCGCACAGCAAAAAAGGAAGGAAAATATCGTAGAATACCTGATATACATGTGGCAGGTAGAAGACATGATACGCGCCTGCCGTTTCGATGCGGACGAGATCGCGGAACGCATCGTCCGGCAATACGGACAGACGGACGAAGTCAACCGCGAAATAGCCCGCTGGTACGGCGAAATCGTCGACATGATGCGAAGCGAGGGCGTGACGGAGAAGGGTCACATTCAAATAAACAGGAACGTAGTCCTGCAACTTTCCGGCCTTCATCTCCGGCTGCTCCGGTCGCCCTCCGAAACGGTCTACGGCTCGCTTTACTACAAGGCGCTTCCCGCGATAGTACAGCTGCGCGCAAAGTCCGGCGGCGGCGAAGTCTCCGGAACCTCCGGAATCTCCGAAATAGAGACCTGCCTGACGGCAGTATACGGATACCTGCTGCTCCGGACGCAGGGCAAAACAATCAGCCGCGAAACGTCGGAAAGCATACGACTGATCGGCGACATGCTTTCGTTTCTGGCAGCCAAATACAATGAAGATGTTTAAGATAATCACGACAGGATACTTTTACGCCGACGGCGGAGCGATGTTCGGAGCCGTGCCGAAAACGGCATGGAGCCGGAGCTACCGGGCAAACGAGCGCAACCTTTGCGTCCTGGCAATGCACGCGGGCGTGATCGCGACCGGCGACGGACACGTCATCGTCGTAGACCCCGGCGTCGGACAGGCAAACCTGAACGGCAGCCCCGCGATATTCTATCAGTTCCACGACACGGCGGACATCTGCGACGGACTGCAGCAGGCGGGCATCCGTCCGGAGAAAGTGACCGACGTCGTCCTCACCCACCTGCATTTCGACCACTGCGGCGCGGCTGTCGGACGCGACGGGAAGCCGGTGTTCGGGAATGCAACGCACTGGGTCAGCCGCAAACAGTACGAAAACGAACGCAACCCGCACCCGCTCGAAGCCGGTTCGTTCCTGCCCGGCAACACCGATATAATCGAAAAGGCGGGACTTCTGCGGCTTATCGAGGCAACGGCGCAGCCGTTCGACAGCCTGCGCATGCAACTCTACGACGGACACACGGCCGGACAGATAGCGGCGTTCGTGAAAGCCGACGGAAAGACGGTCGTTTTCCCCGGCGACATAATTCCGCTCGCCTCGCACGTCGTGCCCGAACGCATTTCGGCTTACGACCTTCATCCTACGCTTTCGTACGACGGCAAGGTCGAGATACTCGAAAAGGCGGCTCGCGACGGCTGCGTCACGGTCTTCTTTCACGATGCCTACACGCCTCTGGCGACGGTAAGGAAAGCGGGCGCTTCGTATAAAACCGGTGACGCCGCCGGAAGTTGAAAAACGCCACTTTTCAACTTTTCGAGCGAGTTATCAACATATCCGACCGTAACGTCGGGAAAAGTGACTATTTTTGCAGAAAATTAAATATAAAATAACACAGAAGCCAGATGGGTAAAATTATCGCTTTAGCAAATCAAAAGGGAGGAGTAGGAAAGACTACTACGACTATAAATCTTGCAGCATCTCTTGCTGCACTCGAAAAGAAAGTACTGATTGTGGACGCCGATCCGCAGGCAAACTCTTCGTCAGGTTTCGGCATCGACGTCAAGACGCTCCGGCACTCCATTTACGAGAGCCTGATAAACGGCATCGAGCCGGAAACGGCCATCGTCAAGTCCGAAATGGAAAATCTCGACATCTTTCCGTCGCATATCGACCTCGTAGGTGCGGAAATAGAGATGCTCAACATGAACAAGCGCGAACACATACTTCGCAACCTTCTTCTGCCTCTGAAGAAAAGGTACGACTACATACTGATAGACTGCTCGCCGTCGCTGGGTCTGATCACGATTAACGCCCTGACGGCGTCGGATTCGGTGATTATCCCTTTCCAGTGCGAATATTTCGCGCTCGAAGGCATAAGCAAGCTGCTTAACACGATCAAGATAATAAAATCGAAACTCAATCCTTCCCTCGAAATCGAGGGCTTTCTGATTACGATGTACGATGCCCGTCTGCGTGTCGCCAACCAGTATTATGAAGAGATAAAGCGACTGTTTCAAGACCTCGTTTTCACAACCGTCATACAGCGAAACATAAAGTTAGTCGAGGCGGCAGGCTCCGGCAAACCGGCTTTGCTGTACGAGGCGGATTCGAAAGGCGCGTTTAATCACATGCAGCTGGCAAAAGAACTCATAGAAAAAGATTCAAAATAAATACCGAACATGGCAAAAGACAGAAAACCGATAGGCCGGGGACTTGAAGCGCTGTTGACGAGCGACGGACTTAACACGAGCGGCTCGTCGTCGCTCAACGAAATAGAGATAAGTAAAATAGAGACAAATCCGAATCAGCCGCGCACCGTTTTTGATGCGGAATCGATAGAGGAACTTGCCGTTTCAATACGCAATTTCGGCCTGATACAACCCATCACGCTCAAGGAGATAAGCAACGACAGTTACGTGATTATATGCGGCGAGCGCCGTTACCGTGCAGCCAAAATCGCGGGACTGGAACGCATACCGGCGTATATCAAGACGGCCGAAGACGAGAACATAATGGAGATGGCGCTTATCGAGAACATCCAGCGCGAAGACCTCAGCGCCATCGAGACGGCTCTTGCATATCAGAAGCTGATCGACGATTCCGGCCAGACGCAGGAGCAGTTGAGCGACCGCGTGGGCAAGAAACGCGCCACCATTTCCAATTATCTGCGCCTGCTGAAACTGCCTGCCGAAATTCAGGTATGTATCAAAAACAAAAAGATAGACATGGGTCATGCACGCGCATTGCTGTCGATAGAAGACCCCGAACTGCAGCTCGCCCTGAACGACCGCATTCTGAAGGAAGGCCTGTCGGTGCGCACGGTAGAAGACATAGCGCGACAGGTAAAGGAAACAGGCGGATATGCCGCAAAAAGCGCCGTCAAGACGCCGGGAGCGAAGTTGCCCGAAGAATTTGTGATACTCAAAAACCACTTGTCGAAATTCTTCGATACAAAGGTGCAGTTGAGCTATAACTCCGAAGGAAAAGGCAAGATAACCATTCCTTTCGACTCCGATGCAAAATTTGAATTTATAATAAGTCTGTTAGACCGTATGAAGCAAGCATGACAAAGGGAACGACGACAAGCATGATGATATTGGCGGTAATTCTTTTTCAAGCGGGAATTACAGGGACGGTATGCGCGCAGGATACAATACCCGAAGCCGGAATGCAGGTCGCCGTCGAGGAAATCGAAATGCCGGTCGCCGGAGAAGCAAGGCAGACCGTCGAAGATCCGTTCAAGCCGAATCCCAAGACGGCTTATCTCATGGCTCTTGCCTGTCCCGGACTGGGACAGATATACAACCGCCAATACTGGAAACTGCCGATCGTCTACGGCGGTTTCGTCGCCTGTCTATATGCGATAACATGGAATAACAAGACTTATCAGGACTATAAAAACGCCTACTTCGACATAATGAGGGATTTCAAAAACGACCCAAGCGCGCAAAATCCGGACAGCTGGAGCCAGACTTGGCAGGACTTCATTCCGGTAGGCTCGGACCCCGCTTCAAGACTTACATCCACGACTTTCCACAGCAACCTTAAACGAGGTAAGGACTATTACCGCCGCTATCGCGATTTGAGCGTTATCATCGGTTTGGGAATTTATCTTATCTTCGTTGCCGACGCATACGTCGATGCCCAGATGTTCGGTTTTGATGTTTCGCCCTCGCTTTCTCTGCAACTGACTCCGGAAATCAGACCGGAGACCCTGAACAGCCCCCGCAGCTATGCTATTAACGTCAGTTTGACATTCTAAAAAATCCGATATTATGAGCGCCATACGAACAATTATTTCCTTATTGTCGATTATTATTCCGTTTGCGGCGATTTCGGCGCAGGACGTCGACGACGACGCTGTCGATACGACACTGGTCAGTCCGCAACAGTATGATTCGATAATAGACTACCTGCCCGAAAGCATCAACGACGACATATCAAAACTGCTCGACGGCTGGCATGTCAGGCATTTCTCGAAAGCGGAAGACTTCTGCATCGACGACGAAACGGATCCCTACTTTCCCGATTCGGTCTATAAGATGCGGATGAAAAAGATGCCTTTCGTCGTTCCGATGACTTATAACGCGACGGTGCGCAAATGTATCGACCTGTATTCGGGACGCAGGCGCAGTACGATTCGCTATATCATGGGAATGGCGTACTATTTCTTCCCGATGATAGAGCAAAAGCTCGATGCGAACGGTCTGCCGGACGAACTGAAATATCTCGCCGTAGTCGAAAGCGCCCTCAATCCTGTCGTCCAGTCGCATAAGGGAGCATGCGGTATATGGCAGTTCATGCTCCCGACAGGCAAGGTCTACGGTCTCGAAATAAACAGCCTTGTAGATGAGCGCTACGACCCGGAACGCGCTACTGAAGCCGCCTGCAAATACTTTAAGGAAATGTATGACCTGTTCGACGACTGGCTGCTGGCGATAGCTGCCTACAACTGCGGGCCCGGCAACGTGGATAAAGCCATACGCCGCGCGGGCGGCAAAATGGACTTCTGGGCGATTTTCCCTTACCTGCCGAAAGAAACGCGCTCTTACGTTCCGCTGTTCATGGCGGCGGCATACGTCATGACTTATCACTGCGACCATAATATATGCCCCGTCAGGACTGACTTCTCCGTCACGACGGACACGATTGTAGTCAATCGCGCGCTTCATTTCGACCAGATTGCCGACATACTGAAAATGGATAAGGAAGCGATTCGTTTCTATAATCCGCAGTACAAGCGCGAAATTGTGCCCGGAAACATTCAGCCGTCGATTTTGCGCCTCCCGCTGGACAAGACGCGCGATTTTTTTGAAAACGAAGCCTCTCTGTACGAGCATCGCCTCGAAGAACTGCTTGCCAACTGCACTCCTGTCGATCCGGGCAATCCCGAAAACCGCAAGGAGAAAATCACGCATAAGGTAAAATCGGGCGAAACGGTCTATACGATTGCCAATTTATACGGAGTGACGGCGCAAAACCTGCGCCGGTGGAACAGTCTGAGCGGCTCGCGGGTAGCGGCGGGCAGAAACCTGCGCGTCTATATCGATAACGGCGGTCTGGCTTATTCCGCTCCAAAGAAAACCGCCGCGCCTACGCAACAGGCGGCGACTCAGAATGCGTCGGCAAAAAATGCTTCGACGACTCAAAATGTATCGGCAACAAGCGCATCGGCAACGTCCAAACCGCCGCAAATCGCCGACGGCAAACAAAAATATGTGTCATACGAGGTGAAACAGGGCGAGACGCTTTATTCCATTGCCAAGCAGTATCCGGGAGTATCGCCCCAAAACATACAGGATGCAAACGGATTGGCGACGAGCAAACTGCGAATCGGTCAGATTTTAAAAATACCACAGGGATAAATTATGAGCGAACAAAACATGAAAATACAGGGACAGGAATACACCGACCTTGTCCACGAATATATGGTACAGAAAGAGTTTGAAGCTCTGATGTGCGACTATCTCAATTCCAACCATCGCCGCAAGGTGGATTATGTCAGAAAAGCGTTCACTTTCGCATATCAGGCTCACAAAGGCATGGTACGCCGCAACGGAGACCCTTATATCACTCACCCGCTCGCCGTGGCGCGTATCGTCTGCGGCGAAATGGGACTTGGCTCTACGTCCATCTGCGCCGCCCTGCTGCACGATGTGGTCGAAGATACGGAATATGAAGCGACGGACATTTCGGAGATGTTCAATGAAAAAATAGCGTCGATAGTAGAGGGACTGACGAAGATTTCGGGCAACCATTTCATAAATCAGGACATCAAGCAGGCGGAAAACTTCCGCAAACTGCTGCTGACAATGAGCAAGGACATTCGCGTCGTGCTCGTGAAACTGGCCGACAGGCTGCATAACATGCGCACTCTCGGCTTCATGCGTCCCGACAAGCAATTCAAGATAGCGGGCGAAACGATGTTTATCTACGCGCCTCTGGCACACCGTCTGGGCTTGTTTGCCATCAAGACCGAACTCGAAGACTTGTGCTTCAAACACGAGCATCCGCAGGACTATGTCAATATCAAGGAGAAACTGAAGGATACCGAAGAAACGCGCCGCATGTTGTTCGAGCACTTTGCCGAGCCGGTACGGCAGCAGTTGCAGAATCTCGAACTGACTTATGAAATGATAACGCGCGTCAAGTCGGTGTATTCGATATGGAACAAGATGAACGAGAAAAAAGTCCCTTTTGAAGATATTTACGACATCTTCGCCGTTCGCATCATCTTCGAGCCGACGAGCGACGTCGACGAGAAAAATCTCTGCTGGGACATTTACGCCGCCATTGCCAAAATATATCCTACCCGGCAAGACCGTCTGCGCGACTGGATAAGTCGCCCGAAAGCCAACGGCTATCAGGCGCTCCACCTTACCGTCATGGGCACCGACGGCCAGTGGATTGAAATACAAATCCGGAGCAAACGCATGGATGAAATCGACGAGAAGGGATTCGCCGCTCACTGGTCATACAAGACTAATGAAGAGCTGACCGAACTCGACAAGTGGCTGCAGACAATCAACGAAATACTCGGCGATCCCAATCCGAACACGGTCGATTTCCTCGGTACGATAAGACTTGACCTCTTCTCGTCCGAGATTTCCGTCTTCACGCCGAAAGGCGACATCAAGATGCTCCCGAAAGGAGCTACCGCGCTTGATTTCGCTTACGAGTTGCACACCGACATCGGCGAATCGTGCATCGGCGTTAAGGTCAATCATAATTTGAAGCCCCTGAGCCAAAGACTGAGCAACGGCGATCAGGTCGAAATAGTGACCTCCAAATCGCAGTCGCCCAAGGTAGAATGGCTCAACTATGTGGTTACGGCAAAGGCAAAATCGAAAATCGAAGCATATCTGCGACGCGAGCGCAAGGAATTTTCAAAAGCAGGCAAGGAAAAAGTCGTAAATGCGTTCAAGAAAGCCGGAATCGAAATGTCGCAGTCATTCTTGGACAAGTTGTCGGCGTATTTCGGTTTCCGGAAGCACGAAGATTTCTATTATGCCGTCGAAAAGGGCGAAGTCGTTTTAGACAATATCGGCAAGATTATTAAAGACAAAGACGGTACGCTGATTAAATTCGTAAAAAAGGCAATCGGAGTAGGAAAGAAAAAGCCTGAGACAATAATAACGCCGACGCCCGAAAAAACGACTTACGATCGTAAAAAGCCCTACGAACTGCGCGAAGACGAGTTCGGCAAGCGCAACTACGACATCGCGAGCTGCTGCAAGCCTATTCCGGGCGACGACGTTTTCGGCTTTATCAACGACGACAACAGAATTATCGTGCACAAACGTTCGTGCAACATCGGCGTCCGGCTGAAAAGCAGTTTCGGCGACCGCATACTTTCGACCGTATGGATCAGCCATACCAACAAGTCGTTTGAAGCCACGTTGCGGGTTGTTGGCATCGACGCGGTCGGCGTGCTGATGGATATTGCAAAAATCATTTCCGGATATAACGTGAACATTATCCGTCTTCTGATAGAAACGAAAGACGGAGTTTTCGAGGGAAAAATCAATATGCTCGTTCACGATGTCGACAGCATTCAGAGGATGCAAATCTCGCTCTCCGAAATCAAAAACATAGAGTCGGTCGTGCGAATAGCCGAATAATTCGCTGCCTCACTTGCAATGGCGAAAACGCGCAAATGCTTTGCCAATAAAGGACTGCTTGCCGTCATTGCGAGCCTGCGAAGCAATCCGGCGCCATATATATTTCCGGATTGCTTCGTTCCTGCCAATGACTGATTTTGTATAATCCGCTAAAAATAAGCAGAATAACAAAATACACCAAAACTGTTTTTAGCATCCGTCATTATCCCTTGTATAAATTTTTTATAAGGTCTCACAATGATG
>JAITPH010000177.1 GCA_031289515.1 Tannerella sp. | reverse complement strand
CCATCAGTTGCTCCTCATCGCCTTTCTCGCCCATGATCTTGAAAAACAGATAATCATTAAGCGGATCCAATCTTTCGATAATCGTTTTATCCATAGTCCTGTGTTTTATACGCTTGACTGCGCAAATATACGGCTTTTTTTGAGAAAATCAAATATTCGTAGAAAAAAAATCCAATCGGACGGTAATGACGCCATCCTCTCCGTTATTGCAAGTGATGTCCGTCTTTGCGAGGAAATTACTAAACGAGTTTAGCAAAAAGGAAAAATGACGAAGGAAACCACTGCGCTTGCCGTCATTGCGAGGAACGAAGCAATCCAGAAGATATACATGGCGCCGGATTGCTTCGTTCCTCGCAATGACGGCTGAGCGTTGGATTGCTTCGCAGGCTCGCAATGACGGCAGACTGTTTTTTATTTGGCGTTGCGTTTGCGGGTTTCGTCATTACGAGGCACAAAGCAATCCAGACTTACAGGGCGCTGGATTGCTTCGTTCCTTGCAATGACGGACACTATAATTGTCAATTGTCAATTATTGAAGGCTTGCAATGACGGCAGATTATCTCTGTTCGGCATAGCGTCTTCATCGCCCTTGCGCGTGGTTTTTTCGGTTAGTTTGTTTATCTTTTGACGAACAATATCCATTTATCGTGTGTGGCGGCTGATCCGCCGGCTTCCGGTTGATAGCGCAATACCTTTATCTTTTGATCCGGATTGGCGGCTATGTATTCCCGAACTTTTTTCAGCTGCTGAACTGCTCCCCATACGTTTGACACCCATTCGTCATCGTATTCGGCAGATTCGCCCTGTTCACATGCGTTTTCAAAACCGCCCGACGGTATAATTATGTTCCTTTCCGGCGCAACTTCAAAATCTCCCGCTTCAGTCCATTTTTCAGGATGGATAATTTCGCCTACTCCCATCCAGACAACCGTTCCGTGAAATATTGTATCGTTTGTCTCCGTACAGAACAACTTTATATAACCGAAATCCGAAGGCTCCACTGTTTCGTCGTCCAAGGTGAAAGTCTTCGTCGGCATCGACAATGTTACTTCGCTGCCACTTTCAAATTCGGACTTCAAACAGTCTACTTTCAACAGTAAGACCTTTCCTTCTTCTTTCTCTTCTTCTTTTGACTCGCCGTTATCGCAACTCAATACGGCAGTCATACCCAATAATGCAAAAATAAATCCAAATGCTTTCATTTCTATAAATTTTAAAATGTTTGTACTTATATAGATGCAGGAAACTCTAAAAACGTTGCATTGGCGTCGAAAAAAAAATATTTGCGTATGACAGGCTTGAATTATTTGACAGTTATTAGCCTGATATATAGATATATACATGATGCAATTTAAAACCGCATCATCTTTTTTTTCAAATATATTATCGAAAAAAGTTTTTTTGAAAGAAAAAAAGTATTACCTTTACGCGCTGCTAAGGCAATTATGAAGATAAAGGTTTCGACATTGACGGCAATTTCCCCTATTGACGGACGTTACAGGGATAAGGTAGAAGACCTCTCCGGATACTTTTCGGAGGAGGCTTTGATGCGTTATCGCGTGCGTGTAGAGATAGAGTATTTTATTTTCCTTTGCGAAAAGCTGCCGCAATTGAAGTCGCTTGACGACGAGCAAATAAAAGCAAGCCTTCGCGAAATTTATCAAGAGTTTACGTCGGACGACGCAGCCCGGATAAAAGAAATTGAAAACATTACAAATCACGATGTTAAAGCCGTAGAATACTTTATTAAAGAGCGTTTCGACCAAGACCCGCTGCGGGAATACAAGGAGTTTATCCATTTCGGACTTACTTCGCAGGACATAAATAATACATCTGTCCCTTTGATGATAAAGGAAGCTATGGCGGATACTTATTATCCTGCACTTCAGTCGGTTATATCCCTTTTGAGCAGTTATGCCGAAGAATGGAAAGACGTGCCGATGCTTGCCAAAACGCATGGGCAGCCTGCTTCGCCGACGCGATTGGGAAAAGAGATAATGGTCTTTGTCTATCGTCTGGAGCAACAAGTGAAACTGCTGAAAGCCGTTCCGATGTCGGCGAAATTCGGCGGCGCTACAGGTAATTTGAATGCTCATAACGCGGCTTTTCCGCAATATGACTGGCGGCAGGCGGCTAATGACTTTGTTCGTGAGCGTCTGGGCTTGGAGCGCGAAGAATGGACGACGCAAATATCAAACTACGATAACCTGTCGGCTTTGTTCGACGCGCTAAGTCGCATCAATACTATCCTGATAGATATGTGTCGCGATTTCTGGCAATATGTCTCGATGGAATATTTCAAGCAAAAGGTTAATCCGAACGAGGTAGGCTCGTCGGCCATGCCGCACAAGGTGAATCCGATAGATTTCGAGAACGCGGAGGGCAATCTGGGCATGGCAAACGCCATTTTGCAGCATCTGAGCGCTAAGTTGCCCATTTCGCGGTTGCAGCGCGACTTGACGGATTCGACGGTTTTACGGAATGCGGGAGTGCCTTTCGCTCATATCGGAATATCTTTAAAAAGCATCATCAAAGGATTGAACAAACTGTTGCTGAACAGGAACGCCATTGCGCGCGAGCTTGACAGTCACAGGGAAGTCGTGGCCGAAGCCATTCAGACGATATTGCGCCGCGAGAATTATAGCAAACCATACGAAACATTGAAAGAACTTACTCGCGGAAAAGGCGAGATAACGGAGCAGTCAATATCGGATTTTATCGAAAACTTGAATTTGAGTGACGAGATTAAAAAAGAATTAAAAACAATAACCCCGCAAAATTATGTGGGAATATAACAATGGAATGATTATTAAAGTAATCGTGAGATTGCAAATTACAAATTAACAAATTAAGCAAAAATGGATTCAACAGAAAAAAACGAGTTACAATCTATGCCGGATAGCGTAGATTCAAGCAAGAAAGACACATCAGTAGAAAACAGCGGTCAAGCTGATTTTGGAGATGCAAAGCCGAAAGGCAAACGTCTGCGTATTAAAGACACGCGCAAAGTGGAATACAACCGCACTGCGCCTATTGGTCGTCCTTATCAGCCCTTATTCGGACAAACGAGGCAATCGACGTATCAGTCGCGCTCGTCCGAGTCCGGCGAAGGCGAGGAAACGACTTATCGTCAACGTACTAACGAGCCTGATTCGGATAATGCCGAAACCGGGCATACGTCCGAAGAAGGCGGTGGTTTTCAGCGTCATAGCTATACTCCCAGATACGGCGAGCAAAGCGGCGGCTACCAAAAGAGAGATTATAACCGTCAGGAAGGCGGCTACCAGCAGGGCGGCTATCAAAAGAGAGACTATGGCCGTCAGGAAGGCGGCTATCAGCAAGGCGGCGGTGGCGGCGGGTATAATAAACCGCGCGATTACGGCAGTCAGTCGGGTCAAAGCCGCAGTTACGGCAATAATCAGGGCGGTGGCTATCAGCAACGAGATTACGGCAGCCAGGGCGGCGGTCAAAGTCGCAGCTATGGCAGTAGTCAGGGCGGCGGTTATCAGAAAAGGAGCTATAGTAGCGATGCAAACCGTCAAGGCGGCTACCAGCAAAGAAGTTATACTAACCGAAGCGACAGCAGCAGTCAAGGCGGCGAAAGTCAGGGCGGCTACAGTCGTCAGAGCAGTGGCTACGGTCAAGGTCAGAGCGGCTATAACCGAGGCGGCGGTTACAATCAAGGCGGCGGCTATCAGCAGCGTGATTACGGCAATCAGGGCGGCGGCAGCGGTTACAATCGTGGCGGCGGCTATAATTCCGGTCAGGGAAGCGGCGGATACAGTTCCGGTCAGGGCGGCGGCGGTTACAGTCGTCAGGGCGAAGGTCAGGGCGGCTATCGTCAGAGCGGCGGCTATCAGCAAAGAAGACCCTCAGGCGGTGACGGCGGCTATCAGCGCCGTCCGATGATGGACGACAGACAGCAGAGTTTCAGAAGACCCAAGTTCCCGACCCCAGTAAGATATCAGGAAGTGGTATCCGATCCGACAGCTCCGATCCGATTGAACAAATACCTCGCAAATGCAGGCGTATGTTCGCGGCGCGAGGCAGATGAATTTATACAGGCAGGCGCCATCAAGGTAAACGGCGAAGTAATAACCGAACTCGGAACGAAGATAACCCGCATGGATAAAGTGCTTTTCAACGATCAGCCGGTACAAATCGAAAGCAAGATATATCTGGTGCTCAACAAACCGAAGAATTGCGTGACTACATCCGACGATCCGCAGAACAGACAAACCGTGATGGATCTGGTGAAAAACGTTTGCCCCGAACGCATCTATCCTGTCGGTCGTCTGGACCGTAATACGACAGGCGTGCTGCTTCTTACCAACGACGGCGAAATGGCGGCCAAACTCACGCATCCTTCGTTCAAGAAGAAAAAGATATATCACGTCTGGCTCGACCACGAAGTTGAGATCGGCGACATGGAAAAACTCGCAAACGGTATCGAACTCGACGACGGAGAGATACATGCCGACGCCATAAGCTATGTAAACGAAATGGATAGAAGTCAGGTAGGTATCGAGATACATTCCGGTAAAAACCGCGTCGTTCGCCGTATGTTCGAGTTGCTTGGCTATCATGTAATTAAACTCGACCGCGTATATTTCGCCGGTTTGACAAAGAAAAATCTCGGACGCGGAAAATGGAGATACCTGAGCGAACAAGAAGTAAACGCTCTCCGGATGGGGGCTTACGAGTAGAAATTTAAAAGTATTTTATATGAAAAGAACAAAAATAATTGATGCGTTAAAATCCGAAGATTTTGACAGGGACGTCGTAGTTAAAGGCTGGGTACGCACATGCAGAGGCAGTAAACAGGTAGCATTCATCGCCCTTAACGACGGCTCGACCGTCAATAACATTCAGGTTGTCGCCGATATTGGAAAATTGGGCGAGGAATTGATAAAACAAGCTACAACAGGCTCGTGTCTGAGCGTTGAAGGCAAGTTGGTGAAATCGCTCGGTAAAGGTCAGTCGGTTGAAATTCAGGCAAATAGTATTGAGATACTTGGTCTGGCAGATCCGAATACTTTTCCTTTGCAGAAGAAAGGTCATTCTATGGAGTTCTTGCGCGAAATATCGCATCTGCGCCCGCGTACAAGTACTTTCGGGGCAGTGTTTCGGATACGTCACAACATGGCTATTGCGATTCATAAATTCTTCCACGAACGCGGATTTTTCTACTTTCATACTCCTGTCATCACCGCATCCGACTGCGAAGGCGCCGGTCAGATGTTTCAGGTGACGACGATGAGCCTTCCGGACATAAAAAAAGATGACCGGGGAGCGGTGGTTTATAACGATGATTTCTTCGGCAAACAGGCGTATCTGACTGTTTCCGGACAACTCGAAGGCGAGCTTGCAGCTATGGGACTTGGTTCTATCTATACTTTCGGCCCTACTTTCAGGGCTGAAAACTCGAATACTCCGCGCCACCTTGCGGAGTTTTGGATGATTGAGCCGGAAGTGGCGTTCAATGATATAGAAGATAATATGAGCCTTGCCGAGGATTTTATAAAGTATTGCGTATCATGGGCTTTGGAGAATTGTCGCGACGATGTGCAGTTTCTTAACGACAGGATCGACAACGAATTGATAAGCCGACTTGAAGGCGTGTTGAAGGATGATTTTGTCAGATTGCCTTATACAGAGGGCATTAAGATACTCGAAGATGCTGTTGCCAAAGGATACAAGTTTGAGTTTCCGATATTTTGGGGCGCCGACCTTTCTTCCGAACATGAGCGTTATCTTGTTGAAGATCACTTCAAACGTCCTGTTATCCTTATCGACTATCCCAAGGAAATAAAGGCGTTTTACATGAAACAAAACGATGACGGCAAGACAGTTCGCGCTATGGATGTGCTATTTCCGAAGATTGGCGAGATAATTGGCGGCTCGGAACGTGAATCCGATTACGACAAGCTGATGACGCGAATAAATGAGCTGGATATTCCGATGAAAGATATGTGGTGGTATCTTGATACGCGCAAATTCGGCACGTGTCCACATTCCGGTTTCGGTTTGGGATTCGAGCGTTTGCTCCTTTTCGTAACAGGAATGGCTAACATCCGCGACGTAATTCCCTTCCCCCGCACTCCTAAAAATGCTGAGTTTTAATACAAAGGCGTGTTAATAGTCTATGCGCGGTCGTTATTGCGAGAAAGTTGCTAAACTTGTTTAGTAACTTTCTTGCAATGATGGTTATTGTATATTGTACAATATCTATGCTCAATTCATTTCCGGATTGCTTCGTTCCTCGCAATGACGGCAAGCGCAGACGGCAGTCGCAGATGGCAAGCGTAGCGGTTTCGTTCGTCATTCTTCCTTTTTGCTAAATTCGTTTAGTAACCTCCTCGCAATGACGGCAGGGCGCTGGATTGCTTTGTTCCTCGCGATGACGATACCGCTTGTAATGATGGGTGGGAATGATGCGGATTAATTACAAAAGAAAGAAGGATTACCCTTATGTTTTCGGGGCAATCCTTATGAACAAACAAATATTATTGAAAAATTTACAGCGTAACTCTTTTCTCTTTAATACGTGCTTTCTTGCCTGTAAGCTGACGCAGATAATATAGCTTGGTGCGACGAACTTTACCTTTCTTGTTGATAGCAATACTCTCGATAAAAGGCGATTCAATAGGGAAAATCCTCTCTACTCCGACATTCTCCGAAATCTTGCGTACCGTAAAACGCTTCTTGTCTCCATGACCGGATATACGAATAACAACACCGCGGTATTGCTGCGTACGTTCTTTGTTTCCCTCTTTTATACGGTATGATACCGTAATCGTGTCGCCACTACTAAATGCAGGATGCTCCTTTTTTGTAGCAAACGCTTCTTCTGCAACTTTAATTAAATCCATTGGTTTATAGCTCTTTATATGTTTATAATCTAACAAAACGCAACATAACAGGTCTCACTTTTCCTGCCAGCGATTACGTAAAGCGGATGCAAAGATAGTGATTATTTTAGAACATCCAACCGTAAAAGCGCTTTTTTTTGTAAAACATTTTCAAATCTATCCT
>JAITPH010000157.1 GCA_031289515.1 Tannerella sp. | reverse complement strand
CTCCCGGATTATTGTTGTCGGGCGGCGGGGTAGTTTCGTCGATTTCCAAAAGTTTATCTGCTTCTTTCAGATAGTCGATAAAGATGTTCCATTCGGCTTCTCTTTTCGTGGCGTTTTCTTCGCGGGTACGGCGGGCTTCTTCCCTGTTGACGCCAAACCACTCGACCTGATCAAGGTCGGGATAACCGTCCATCAGATACAATCTTTCGTTTTCATTGCCGCGAAGGACAAAAACCAAATCGTTGTAAACCGTCCTTGATTCTATAAAAAGCGAATCGGAGCCTACGGAAGACGATTTAAACAGCTTTTTATCGCCGAGATAGAACGTCAAAACGAAATTCTCCGTCCGCGACTTGACTTGCTCGAAAGTCAGTTCGTAGAAAGCCAATTCGCCGGTTTTCGGGTTGTAAGACTTAATATCGCTTCCGGTAAAAGCTACTTTTTTATCCTCGTCGCCACCGTAAGTTGTCGCTCTCGTTGCCACTACCGACAGTTCGCCGGTATTCTCGTCGTTCGACGCTTCGTTGTTGCATGAAGTTAAGGAAAAAATAATTCCTGCCGCTGCCAATAAAATTGTTGTTTTCATAATTGAACATTTTCTTAATGAAATATTTTACAAAGGAACGCATAATTCTCATAACCTCCAAATATTTTGATTATTTAATACCGGAAGCAAATTAAAAACAGTCCAATTTGCGGATTGCATCGTTCCTTATAATGACGAAACTCGGAAACGTTATGCCAGTAAAGGACAGTCTGCCGTCATTGCGAGCCTGCGAAGCAATCCGGCGCCCTGTATATATCTGGATTGCTTCGTTCCTCGCAATGACGGCAAGCGCAGCCGTTTCGCTTCGTCATTTTTCTCCGTTCTCCTTTCGGCTATTTAACACAGCGGAAATATACAATGCCGCCGACGCTTTTTTGTTCCACCTCGGCATACATTTCGCAAAGTCTATTATACACGCCGTCTTTCGTTTCAAATGGCGGCGTAAAATAATGTCTTGGAACATAAAAATGCTTAATAAACCAGTCGGTGCGCGGCTTCTCTCCCTTGACATAGAAACAGCCGATAAACAGACCGCCGGGGGAGAGTACGCGGAATATTTCGCGGTAGGCGGCTTCCTTATCGGGAAAGGCGTGGAAGCCGTTCATCGACAGCACGGTGTCAAACGCGCTGTCCTCGAATGGCAGAGCGCCCACATCGCCCAGCGTAAACTTTATATTGGAAAGTCCGGCGTCGGCAAAGCGTTTCTGCGCCTTTCCCATCATGTCGGAAGAATAGTCAAGGCAGGTGATGGATGCGCCGGACATCCGCGCGTATTTTGCGGCGGTGAACTGACCCGTTCCAACCGGAACGTCCAACAATTTGCCGACAAAGTCATCCGGCAACCATGCGAGCAACTCATCCGCGTAGGCAATGATAGGGAAGCCCCATATCAGCTTGCAGAAGAGTCTCGCCCACATACTTTGCGCGGAGAGCAGCGCGTCATAGCAGTTCGATATGCCTTTGTATCCTGTGAGGATAGCTTCTTGCGTTTTCATAATGTTTGCATTGAATATTTTATATGTACATAATATTGTACAAATGAACGCATAATTTTCATACCTGCCAAATATTTTAGCAGTCAAATACGCATATAATTATAACGGCTCGCGAGATAATAATCCGGAGACAATAATAATCAACTGACAAAATGGCAGCAAAATTATTTGGCATCTAATTTGATTACATACTGTTGGAATTACAAAATTAAAAATAATAAAGGAGAGATAAATATATGAATTTAGATAATTTTACGATCAAATCGCAAAATGCGGTGCAGCAAGCTGTCGGTATGGTTGCAAGCAAAAATCAGCAAGCTATCGAGCCTGTTCATCTGTTAAAAGCTGTCATAATGACAGAAGAAAATATTATCCGGTTTCTGACCCAAAAAACAGGCGTAAATCTGAACAGTATAATTCAGACGATAGACCGCAAGATAGATTCGTTGCCCAAGGTATCCGGCGCAGAGCCGTATCTCGGTCGCGAAACCAACAGCGTCCTGCAAAAAGCCATAGATTACAGCAGTAAAAAAGGCGATCAGTATGTTTCGATCGAACATATAATATTAGCATTGCTGACGGAGAAAAGCGACGTATCGCAGATTCTCAAAGACGCCGGCATGACCGAACAAGACCTGAACAAGGCAATCGACGAGTTGCGCAAAGGCAACAAAGTAACAAGTCAATCGGCGGAAGACACGTATGATTCGCTAAGCAAGTATGCCGTCAATCTCAACGAGCGTGCGCGTTCGGGCAAACTCGACCCGGTAATCGGTCGCGACGACGAGATACGCCGCGTCCTCCAGATACTGAGTCGCCGCACAAAAAACAATCCCATACTGATCGGCGAGCCGGGCGTAGGAAAAACGGCAATAGCCGAAGGTCTGGCGCACCGCATCATCAGAGGAGACGTGCCGGAGAATCTGAAGAGCAAGCAACTTTTCTCTCTCGACATGGGCGCTCTGATAGCCGGAGCGAAGTACAAGGGCGAATTTGAAGAACGCCTGAAAGCCGTAATCAACGAAGTCGTAAAGTCGGACGGCGAAATCATCCTGTTCATCGACGAGATACACACGCTTGTCGGAGCAGGCAAAAGCGACGGCGCCATGGATGCGGCGAATATCCTCAAACCGGCATTGGCGCGCGGCGAACTCCGTGCGATAGGAGCGACGACATTGGACGAATACCGGAAATATTTCGAGAAAGACAAAGCGCTGGAGCGTCGATTCCAGACGGTAACGGTCGGCGAGCCGGACG
>JAITPH010000146.1 GCA_031289515.1 Tannerella sp. | reverse complement strand
GGCATGTTCCAACGATTCATTGGTACGTTCCAACAGTTCATTGGTACGTTTCAACGGTTAATTGGCATGTTCCAACGGCTCATTGGCATGTTGCAATCATCCATTGTCATGTTCCAACGGTTCATTGGAACGTTCCAATCGTCAATTGGTACAAGACATTTATGGATTGGTACATGCACTTGCAGGTTAACGGCGCTCACCAGTAAATAAGATTTCATGGCTTCACCAGGAAGAGTTAACGATATGGATTTTTCCTGTTCAGGTCATCTGAAATATTTTCCTGAACACAGGGTTTTACTACTGACCCGTACTGTTAACGGTTATTTCGTTTTCGAGGTCAAAAGCATTATACGCCTGCTTTAATTTTTTTGGAACTAAAAGCAGGAAATACAATTCTACGGATGACGAAGAAATGAAATGGATTTTCAATACGTAAACCGGTACGTTCCAGACATGATTTCCACTACCGAACAGTCTTCCTTTTCGCCGATATACCTTACGCCTTTGGCTTGTTTCAGCTCGACGCCGGATTCGTTGACCGGACGATGGACTTTGTTCGGCAACCGGACTGTCGCGGTCGTATTCGCCGGAATTTCTACCGTGAGCATAAACTGTTCCGGTGTAGATGACCATTCCGAACGGATAGTTCCGTAGAGCGATTCGAAGGCGGCGGAGACGGATGTCACTTCTTCCGTCGGTTGCGGCGCAATCAGGATGTGCTTCATGCCGGGATAATTTTCCTCCGGCGCTATTCCTGCCAGCGAGCGGTACATCCATGCAACGACGCTGCCGAACATCGGATGGTCGCGTGAATCCCTTCCGTTCCACCGTTCCCACAAGCATGTGTACGCATCGTCAAGCAGATATGCGAAACCGGGCGCTGTACGTTGATTCATCAGCCGGCAGGCGATGTCCATCCTTCCGTTTTCCGTCAACACCTTTAAGAGTAATGGCGTAGCCAGAATCCCAGTGTCAAAATGATATTGGATAGACTCCAACTGCTTCAGCAAGACGCGGAACACATCTTCGCGCACATCGTCCGGCGCCATGCCGAAAGCCAGTGCGAACACATTAGCGCCTTGTCGTCCCTCGCCGTACTGCCGGGTTTCGGGATTGAAAAAGACACGGTGAAAGTCCGACTTGATTTGACCGGCCAGTTCTGCAAAATGCTTCCGGTCTGTCTCATTTCCCACTACGCCGGCTACCTTCTCCATCAGCGAAGTCGCATAACAGTAATAAGCCGTATTGACTAACGCTTCCGGCAGTTCCAAATTGTCAGGCGTACACCAGTCGCCAAGACACCAACCGTTAGGCTCTTCCCTGACGACGATGCCCCGCTCGTCCGTGCGCGTACCCAGATAGGATACCCATTGCTTCATGCCTGCATAATGCTGTTTCAGCAACGCCGTGTCTCCATAAAAACAATAGTATGCCCACGGCATGATAAGATATGCCGAACCCCATGCCGGGCCTCCGCCTCCACCGGCGAAAGGCGCCGTATGCGGCACGTAACCGGTCAGTTTGTTGCGGGCGTCATCCATGTCGTCGAACCATTTCCTGTAAAATTGCGTCATGTCGAACGACCAGAGAGCGCTTTCCACCGCCACCTGTCCGTCTCCGGTGTAAGCCAGACGTTCACGGTGCGGACAGTCGCTGCTGATGCTTCCGTGGAAATTACCGCGTTGCGTAAGTAAATAGGACTTGTTGATTTTGTTGAACAATTCATTGGAACATTCAAAACGGCCTGTTTGCGCCGGATCGGTATGCACGACTTTCACTGCAAGGCTGTTTTTGTTCATCTCCACTTCGCGTGTGATAACTTGAACAGTGCGGAAAGCGTGCCATGTAAAACGCGGCTCCCACTGTTCCGGTGCGCCGCCTTTGAGAATATATGTGTCGGACTGACGGAAAGATTCTCCTTCTTCACCGTAAAAATGCAGCTGCAGGCGGTCTCCCGCCTTTCCCCTTACCGATACTTCCGCCCATCCGGAAATCATTTCGGGCAGAGTATATAAATACGTCGAATCGTTGATGCGACCATTAAATTCCGGTACGATTGTGCGGGTCGCCCTGTCGAAAGGCGCAAGTTGCGGATGCAGTCCTCCGGACGGAGGCCGGACAAGGATTGCGGACGTCCAGTCCGCATCGTCATATCCGTTACGGCTCCACTGTCCCAACTCACGGCGTGCATCATACGTTTCGCCGCTGAAAATGGCGTCGTGCAGCAGCGGGCCGGCCATCGTACATTTCCATGATTCGTCGCTCGAAACGGTTTCCGAACTTCCGTCCGCATAAGTGATTTCCAATTGCACAATCAGTTTAGGCAGGTCGTACCATAAATTACCCTCCACTCTCCGGTCACGCTGGTTGTACCAGCCGTTGCCGAGTACCGCGCCGATGGCATTCGCTCCCTTTCGTAGCAGTCCGGTAACGTCGAAGGTATTATACAAGACCCTCTGTGTGGATTGGTCGTCATAAAAATAAATCAGCTTTTGCAATGGTCTGACGTCGTAATTCGTCACTGCCGGAGCCAGCGCCTGATCTCCCACTTTCTTTCCGTTCAGATATAATTCATAAAATCCAAGTCCGCAAACATACACTTTTGCCAAGCGGATAGATTTGCCGGATGTAAATTCTTTGCGAAACCAAGGCGCCGGATACGTCTTCGCAGCTTCGGGCGCAGGATCGGTCATTGCGCCAATCCACCGGGCTGTCCAGTCGGACGGTTGCAACAAGCCCATCGACCATGTGGACGTTTGGCTCCATGATGTCGGTTGATTGTTTTCGTCCCAAATCATTACTTTCCAATAGACTTGCTGACGGGATGCCAACGGTTTTCCCTTATATTTCACCTGAACGGACTGTGACGAAGCGACCACGCCGGAATCCCACAGATCGGCTTTGCCTTCGGTCAGGAGCGCCGGATTGCCTGCTACCAGTATCCGGTAAGCTGTCTGGGAAAAACCACGTCGTGCGGAATGGAGTTGCCAGCTTAACAGAGGCTCCTTGTTTTCGACGGCGATAGGATCGTTTAGATATTCGCATCGCAGATTACCGACGATCGGCGTTTCCTGTTTGCAGGATGATAACAGCGCGACAGATAAACACGTTGCGCAAAAGAGACTGATGCCAAGTAAATGTTTCATGTGTATTATATTTAATAATTACTCAAAGTTATTTTATGCATCACCGCTAACCCATGTTTTGTCGCGGTATTCATATACAGTAATATCGGATTATTTCCCGAAAAATCTGCGTGCATCCGTGTCATCCGCGTGCTAATCAATTTTTGTGAAATCCAGCGCCACAACCTCCCGGTTGCGTGCAGAGGCGTGCGCAGCTTCTATTATCCGGATTACCGGGAGGACGTTTTTTGCGTCTGTCGGTAGCGGTTTGTTGTTGCGGAGGCGCTGATAGACGGATTCGTAAAAGTCCATGTAATTGCCGCGCCGGCTTGGATATTTTCCCCTGTATGCGCCGGCGGCGGACGTTTTGTTGATTATGCCCCATTCGTCTTCCGTCTCGACGCCCCAGTCCGGACTGTCGGGGACGGCGCCCTTCTTCAGCAACTCCTCCTGCCTGTCGACGCCGTATTTTACATAAGAGCCTTCCGTGCCGTGAAGCGTAAAGCGTGCTTCCGGCTCGCGCATCAGGTAGCTTGCCTTGAGGGTTGTTTTCACGCCGGGCGCTTTTTCGCAACCGAGCAGGTGTATGACGAAGTAATCGTCCACCGCGCCGCCGTCCCTCAAAATGCCGATGTCGGCAAAGACAGCTTCGGGCAGTCCGAAAAGACACAGGCACTGGTCGATAAGATGCGAGCCGAGATTGTACGTCATTCCGCCGGTCTGCTCCTTCCACGTATCGGGCTGAATATAGTTGCGGAAACGCGCGAATGTCGATTCAAACTCTACCGGACGCCCTATCGCATTGTCTTCGATAATTTCCTTGACGGTGAGGAAATCGGCGTCCCAGCGGCGGTTTTGATACACGCACAACATGAGATTCCGCGCGTCGGCAAGTTTCACAAGCTCCTCGCCTTCGCTGTATTTCATCGTAAAAGGCTTTTCGACGATAACGTGTTTTCCCGCAAGGAGGGCTTGACGCGCGTATTCGTAATGGGTGAGGTCGGGAGTATTGACGACGACAAGCTCGACGTCCGAAGCCAGCAGTTCGTCGAAACTCCGGACAGTCCGGGCTTCCGGATAGCGTTCGCGGGACAGGTTTTTGCTTCGTTCCGTTATTACGGCGAGTTCAAAACAGGGATGGGCGTCGATAAACGGCGCGTGAAATACCTGTCCCGACATTCCGTAGGATGCAATTCCTGTTTTTAGCTTTTTTGTATTCATGTCGTGAAAAAATTATTTTGTTAATACCATGATTCTCCGTTATACGGAGTGCTGCTCTGGTCGTATTTGAGGTCTTTGAGCATCGACGAGCTTGCCGAAATCGAAAAGGAATACGATTTGAGCGGCCCTATCGGGATGATGCTTGCAGACATCTGGAAACAGTGCATCGTGCGCGAAATGCTGCAAGTCATGTACGAAATCTTGCGATTGTCCGCGTCGTAAGTAGCATTGAAGCTGACGCGCCAGTTTTTTGTCGGCTGAATATTGCCGTTGAAACTTAGCGCGTGGGTCAGTTTGTAGTCGTATTCGAGTTTGTCGGGGTTGAATGTGCCGTAACCCAGAGAGAGGCTGTAGCTGAAAGAGAGACTCCACGGAATGGAGACGTTATAGTATCCGTCGTAGTCGTAGTCGCCCGACGACTGTTTCTTTTTACTGAGAAGGCTGCCGCCCTTTTCTTTGCCGGACGGGTTATTGATGTCATTGTTGTTGCGGTCGTTCATGTCGCCAAACTCGTTCGGATCGTTATCTTCCGTGTCGTCTGAATTGTCGGAATTGCTGGAATTGTTCCTGTTCTTTTTGCCGTTTTCGCCGTCCCCGAAAAGTTTTTTAAACCAGTCGTTGTTGAGCGTATAGGAGAAGCTCGTTCCGGTCGAGCGGAGGCGTCCGAGACCCTTGCCGACCGTCCAGCGCGGTTTGTTTATCTTTTGACCCGACTTGTTGTAGGTATAAGTGTCGAACACCATGTTCAGATTCAGTGTGTAGCTTCTCGACAGTTTCAACCTGACGCTTGTATTCAGGTCAGTCCAGTTCAGCGAATCAGCCATGAGGTTGTAACTCATGTTGCCGGACAGCTTGTCGATGATGCTGATTTTGCTTTCGCCCGAAGGCTCGTCTTCGTCGGGCACTTTGGCTTCGATGTTGTTGTCCACCGAGAAGGAGATGCTCCCGCTCTTGCCGCCCGACGGTACGCCGAAGATGCCGTTTGAATACGGCGAATACGAGCCTGTCATGACAGTCGGATTGCCACCCAGTCCGATGCCGGTCTCGTCGACGTAAGTATAGTGATGGTAGTAACCGTATTTCGGGTCACTGAAATCGGGGTTGGCGCCGAAAGATACGGACATGTCCATGCGATGGCGGACTCTGGTGAAGATTTTTTGCAGAAATTTGGCAGGCGTGAAAAGTCCGTAAACGGTAGTCGAAGCCGACACCGCCGCGCTGTAATTGTAAAGCCGGTAGAATCCGTAGACGGTATCCGTTTCGACGAGCCTTCTCATGTCCGGGTCATAACCTTTGAGCACCTTGTTCGTGTACCACCGTTCGGTGTAGTCTACCGACGGCGAGACGTTTATGAAATCGAAAAGCGAGTACGTGGCGCTGACCGGTATGCGGTGCTGCATACCGTTTTTCCAGTCTTTAACGAGGCTCTTCTCAAGTATTTCATTTTCCTTTGAGGTGATGTTGTTTCGCAGTTGTCCGGTATAGCTCATCGAAATCTTTTCGTACCAGTGTTCCTTACCGATTGCGCTTTTGCGTTTGAAAGGATAGATGCGGCTGAGGGAGATGTTCATGTCGGGCAGCGTGACGGAGACGGTCGAATCCTGCGAACGCTGATTGATGTTCATCGTCGCCGAGATACTCAGGGGCTTGTTGGGAATCTTCTGTGTGACGCTCACGCTTGAGCCTTTATTGTTTTGCGTGGCTGCGGAGGTGTAAAGCGAGTTCAGCTGATTGCGGTCGTAGCTGCTGGTCGAGTAGTCGATGCTTGCGGATAATGTACGGAAAGGGTTGGCGTGCGGGTCTTGCGAGTGCGACCATCTTACCTTGAAGTCTTTTGTTTTTGTGTAGTCGTCCAGTCCCTTGTCGCCCATTACGGTTGTCAGGTACGAAGCCTCCATCCGGCCCGAATATTTGTAGCGTTTCTTGTACGAAGTCTGACCCTGCAAGCCCCATGAGCCTTTTGTGTATATTTCGCCGGTCAGCGAAAGGTCGAAGAAGTCGCTGGCGGCAAAATAGTATCCGCCGTTACGCAGGAAAAAGCCTCTTGCCATCTCGTCGCCGTAAGTGGGCATGAGGATTCCCGACGAATACGATTCGGTGAAGGGAAAGAAGGCGAAAGGCAGGACAAGGGGAAAGAGCGGGACGTCTTCGACGACGAGATATGCCGGTCCGGTGACGATGTCCTTGCCCGGTCGGGTAATGGATTTTGTCATACGGATGAAGAAATGCGGATGTTCGTGGTCGTCGCAGGTGGTATATATTCCGTTCAGCATGTGAATGGCGTCGTTTTCGTGTTTCTTGGCTATGGCGGCGGTGACGAAGCCTTCGCCCTGCTGGGTTACGAGGTCTTTTGCCGATCCCTTTCTTGTCTTGAAATTATAGTCCATTTCCCTTGTTTCGAGATTCTGGTCGCCTTCCGTGAATACAGGAAAGCCAAATTCGTCGCCTAAAGAATCGGCGCTGAAAGTGGCATGGAGGAGGCTGCTGTCCATATCCATGCGCATAAGCGCGGATTTCAGTTCGATGTTTTGATATTTCACGTCTGCTTCGTTGTAGAGATAAGCCATGTTGCCGGACGTCCAAACGATAGAATCTTCCGCCTGATATTCTACGGTTGCTTCGAGAGCGCCTTTCTTTTTCGGCATGGAGCCGGTCGAAAGAGAGTCGGCTGACAGTATGACGCCGTCGTGTCCGGCTACGGCGAGGCTGTCGGGGTTTATTTGCGGGGCGTCGGATTCCAGCGGGATTGTGTCGGACTGGTTCAGGTTGCTTCCGTCTACGTAGTCTTTTTCGATGACGGAATCGGGTTGTTCCGGATTGCTTCGCAGATTCCTTGCGACGGAATCAGGCTCAAACTTTTGGGCAAACGGAACACTGTCCGGCTTCAAAACTGTATGTGAATCCGGTTGTTGTTCGGGCTTGTTTACAGGCTGTTGCGTAACTTTACATCCTGTGCCGACGATGATTAGTATAAACAGTAAAATCCGTTTCAAATCATTCCATTGCAGATATTTCGCTTGCAAAAGTATAATAAATAAACGAGTAAAGATAAATTATTGTACTAAAAAGAGTTTACGCCAGTTGTTAAACCGTAAAACCGAGTCGTCTCCGTACTTGCTTAACGAGTTCTGTATCTTGCTGATACTCTTTTCTTTGGATAGATGGGTTTTGCTAAAAAACTTGTCCGCAAAGCATATAATTTGTTCTTCCGGCGAGATGGGCATGAAGTCTTTGCGAGGTATGGGCAGGTCGCATTCTTCTATCATTTTGAGCGAGATTCCGGCGCCGGTATGCCGTTCGCAGACGAGGGCGTGGCGCGGATATCCTTCCTTGCGCATCAATTCCGCTCCCAGATAGCCGTGACGGATATAAGCGTTTTCGCCGTGGCAGTCTATTTCGGGCGCGTCGCACAAAAATATGCCGATGTCGTGCAGCATGGCGGCTTCATCGATGAAAGCAGCGTCGAGATTCATTTCCGGATGCGTCTTTGCGATGCTTAACGCCTTGTCGGCCACATCGCGACTGTGTTTTACCAATATTTTATACGCTTCGGAGTCGACGTCGTAATATTTCTTGATTATAGCAAGCGGATTCATCGTTTTCCAAAGATAACCGTTCCTAATCGCACCATTGTACTTCCGGCTTCAATGGCCGTTTCGTAGTCGTCGCTCATGCCCATCGACAGCTCCGAGAAACAGTTTTTGTCGATGGCAAGCATAGACCGTATTTCATCGAAGAGGTCGCGTAGTCCGGCAAATTCGCGTCTGATTTGCGCGGTATTGTCCGTGAAGGTCGCCATCCCCATCAATCCGCAAATCCGGATGTTTTCAAACCGCTTGAAAGCGCCCTCTTCAAAGAGTTTTCGACATTCGCCGGTCGAAAAGCCGTGTTTGCTTTCTTCTTCGGCGATATGGACTTCTATCAGGACGTTGATTTTACGTCCGCATTTCGCCGCTTGCCGGTCGATTTCGGACATGAGCCTCAGCGTATCAACGCTTTGAATCATTGATATAAAGGGGGCGATGTATTTGACCTTGTTGGCTTGCAGGGGCCCGATGAAATGCCATTCGATGTCGTCCGGCAAGGCGGATTGCTTGGCTGCAAGCTCCGGTACGCGGCTTTCCCCGAATATTCTTTGTCCGGCGTTATATGCTTCTAAAAGCGCTTCGACAGTATGAAATTTCGATACGGCAACTAACTTGACGCCTTCCCGAAGCGTCGCCCGAATTTCTGCAATTCTCCTGCTTACTTCCATTTCTACCTCCTGTTTTCCGCGTTATTCCGCCGCGTCGTTTTCGTCTTTTGGTATCCTGACAACGACCTCAAAAGGAAATACGTCTATCAAAGCCGTTTCGGCCACCGACGAAATGACATAGTCGTTCATCGTACTTTTCATCATGTTATCGACGGAGCTGATAGCGTCGTGTATCGACGATGCCTGTACGAGTATCGTAGCCGAAGTTTTTTTCTCGGCGCCGGTTTTTTCGTCAAGCGTAATCAGATTGATTTTAATCCGATAGTAAATATCTCCGGTATCATTGAGAAAAGTCTCGTAGAAATGCGCGCGCTTAATGTCATTCACAATAAACTCGCCGCTAATATACGGACGCATCTTTTCAATAATCCGGGCTTCGGCTTCTGTAAACGAAAGGGCATCAACCAGATATGGCTCTGTCACTTTCTTAGAAAAACCGTCTTCCGTTACCTTGTCGTAACTAATCTTACATTCAAACCAGTTGTGCATAGCGTTATTAAGTAATAAATTCGTAAAAAGGCTTCAAAAGTAGTCATTATTTTTCAAAAGACGATTTTTTTTGAAAATAAAAGACGAAAATGTATTTTTATTTAAGAATAAGTACTACATTTGCCGCGTTTTTTTGAATAAATATACATAATGAACGCAAGAACACTACGACTTTTAGCGATAGAAAACGTCTTACGAAGAGAGGCGATACGAAGCCAGGACGACTTGCAAAAAGCCTTGAAAGACAAAGGTTTCGAGGTGACGCAGGCAACGCTTTCGCGCGACGTGAGACAACTGAAAATAGTCAAGTCGCACGATGACGAAGGCCGGTACGTATATATGCTGCCTGATGCGGTGATGCTGCCGGATACGCGACAGTCGGCCGCCTTGCACGACCGGCCGACAGTGGAGTTTTCGGGCGAGCTTGCAGTCATCAAGACACGTCCGGGATATGCTATGGGCATTGCCTCGGATATCGACGAACACTCGCCGCGAGAGATACTCGGCACGATAGCGGGCGACGATACCATCCTTGTCATACCGCGTGAAGGCTTCACAAGGATGCAGGTAGGAGATGCGTTGGAGAGATTTTTAATTTGATTTATAACAGAGAAATAGACAGAAAAAAATGGATAAATATACCGATACTGCAAATATTGACGTTATGGTAGCCGACGAAAGTCACGAGAAATATGTGGATACGATACTGCAAACGATAGAAGACGCCGCAAAAGTGCGGGGTACCGGTATCGCCAAACGTTCGCACGAATACGTTACGCAAAAGATGCGCGAAGGGAAAGTGATAATAGCTGTTTCAGGCGATGAATTTGCCGGATTCAGCTACATCGAATCGTGGGGCAACAAGCAGTATGTCGCTACTTCGGGTCTGATTGTGGCAGATAAATTCCGGAACATCGGACTTGCCAAACGTATCAAACATGCTTCTTTCCAGCTTGCCCGCCTGCGTTGGCCCAAGGCTAAACTGTTCAGCCTCACCTCCGGAAGCGCCGTTATGAAAATGAATACGGAGCATGGATATTTTCCGGTTACTTTCGCCGACCTGACCGACGACGAGGCTTTTTGGCGCGGATGCAACGGCTGCGTTAATCACGATGTGCTGATTCGCACACAACGAAAATACTGCATCTGTACGGCGATGCTCTTCGATCCGGCTGATCAGCGCTGTCTGATGCTCGAAAAAATATGCAATGACAATAAAAATTTAATATGATAAAAATGGAAGATAAAAAGAAGAAAGTAGTTGTAGCTTTCAGCGGCGGTCTTGATACATCCTATACGGTGATGTATCTTGCGAAAGAAAAGGGATACGAAGTTTATGCCGCATGTGCAAACACCGGCGGATTCAGCACGGAACAGCTCCGGACGAATGAAGAAAACGCCTATAAACTTGGGGCAAAGGAGTATGTTACTATCGACGTAACAAAGGAATACTACGAAAAGAGCCTTAAATACATGGTTTACGGCAATGTCCTGCGTAACGGAACTTATCCGGTATCCGTCTCGTCGGAACGCATTTTTCAAGGCATGGCCGTTGCCCGCTACGCAAAGGAGATAGGCGCAGACGCTATTGCGCACGGCTCTACCGGAGCGGGTAACGATCAGGTACGGTTTGACATGACTTTTCTCGTTATGGCGCCCGGAGTCGAAATCATCACACTCACCCGCGATAATAACCTCACACGTCAGGAAGAGATTGATTTTCTTAACAGCCACGGTTTTAGCGCAGATTTCACCAAGCTGAAATATTCATATAACGTAGGTATTTGGGGCACGTCGATTTGTGGCGGCGAAATACTCGATTCGGCGCAGGGACTACCCGAAAGCGCTTATCTCAAGACGATTGTCAAGGAAGGAAGCGAACAGTTGCGGATAGAATTTAAAAGAGGCGAGATTCATGCCGTGAACGGCGTCGTTTACGAGGACAGGATAAAAGCGATTCAGGCTGTCGAAAATATAGGCGCCGCTTACGGTATCGGTCGCGACATGCACGTGGGCGATACTATTGTAGGAATAAAGGGTAGGGTAGGGTTTGAAGCTGCCGCGTCAATGCTTATCATCGGAGCGCATCGCTTTCTCGAAAAATATACTCTGAGCAAATGGCAGCAGTACTGGAAAGATCAGGTGGCAAACTGGTACGGCATGTTCCTGCATGAAAGCCAGTACCTTGAGCCTGTGATGCGCGACATCGAAGCCATGCTTGCCGAGAGTCAGCGTAATGTGAACGGAACGGTGATTCTTGAATTGCATCCGCTGTCATTCTCAACTGTCGGCGTCGAATCGGATGACGACCTCGTGAAGTCGCCGTTCGGCGAATACGGCGAAACACAGAAGGGATGGACTGCCGACGACGCCAAAGGCTTCATCAAAGTCTCGTCCACCCCTCTGCGCGTTTATTATGCAAAACATAAGGACGAATTATGATTAAGGCAGGAATAATAGGAGGAGCAGGTTATACGGCCGGAGAACTTATCCGGCTGCTGATCAATCATCCCGACGTGGAAATAGTTTTTGTAAACAGTTCGAGCAACGCCGGAAACAAGATAGTTAATGTACACGAGGGCTTGTATGGCGAAACCGATTTGACGTTTACCGGCAACTTGCCGCTTGAGGAAATAGATATCCTCTTCTTCTGCACCGCGCACGGAGATACAAAAAAGTTCCTCGAATCGCATATCGTTCCGAAGGACTTGAAAATAATTGATTTAAGTCAGGATTACCGTATCGCCTCGCCTTCGCACGAATTTGTCTACGGTCTGCCGGAACTCAACCGTCGCGCTATCTGCAAGGCTAAATACGTGGCTAATCCGGGTTGCTTTGCTACCTGTATTCAACTTGCCTTGCTGCCTCTCGCCAAACATCTGATGCTGAATAACGAGATTCATGTTCATGCCATAACCGGCTCTACCGGCGCGGGAGTGAAACCTTCGGTCTCATCGCATTTCAGCTGGCGCAATGACAACATGTCCATATATAAGCCTTTTGAACATCAGCATCTTGTGGAAATACGCCAGAGCTTCGGTCAGTTGCAGAACAGTTTCGGCGCTGCGATAAATTTTATCCCTGTGCGGGGTGATTTTACGCGGGGCATTTTTGCTACGGCTTATCTGGACTTGAAAATCGAACTTGACGAGATAAGGAAATTATACGACGATTATTACGACGACCATTCGTTTACGTTCGTGATAGACGAAAACCCCGACCTGAAGCAGGTTGTCAATACCAACAAGTGTTTGCTTCATCTGGAACATATCGGTAACAAGCTGCTTGTCGTCTCCGTTATCGATAATTTGCTGAAAGGCGCGAGCGGTCAGGCTGTCCATAACATGAATCTGATGTTTAATCTCGAAGAAACCGTAGGGCTTCATCTCAAGCCTTCGGCGTTTTGACAATTAAGAATTTATAAAATTATTTGCTATGAAACTATTTGAAGTATATCCGCTTTTTGATATTGAAATTGTTAAAGGTTTGGGATGCCATGTCTGGGATTCAAAAGGCGATAAATATCTTGACTTGTACGGCGGTCATGCGGTTATTTCCGTCGGTCACAGTCATCCCGAATACGTAAACGCCATAATCCGGCAGATTCGGGAACTGGGATTCTATTCCAATTCGGTGATAAACAGACTGCAACAGACGCTTGCCGATAAACTGGGCAAAGCCTGCGGATACGATGACTATTCGCTTTTCCTTGTAAACAGCGGCTCGGAGGCTAACGAAAACGCAATGAAGCTGGCATCTTTTCATAACGGAAAGAAACGCATCGTGTCGTTTCGGCATTCGTTTCACGGACGCACGTCGGCGTCTGTCCGGGTGACCGACAATCCGAAAATTATAGCGCCGGTGAATGAATCGTTGTCTGTGACATACGTTTGGATGAACGATGCCGAAGCTATCGAGTATGAACTGAAAAAGGGCGACGTGTCGTCCGTGATTATAGAAGGCATTCAAGGCGTTGGCGGTATTCAGATGCCAAAGGACGAGTTTGTCCGCGAATTGCGGGAACTGTGTACGAAGTATGAAGTCGTGCTGATTTTTGACGAGATACAGTCGGGTTACGGTCGGAGCGGCAAATTTTTCGCTCACCAGTACGCTGACATCCGTCCCGATATTATCACGGTGGCAAAGGGCATAGCCAACGGATTTCCGATGAGCGGCATGTTGGTCAGTCCGATGTTTACGCCTGTTTACGGTATGCTGGGAACTACTTTCGGCGGTAATCATCTGGCATGTACGGCCGCTATTGCCGTGCTTGATATTATGGAGAAGGAAAATCTTGTCGAAAATGCCAAGAATATAGGCGAGTTCCTGATCGGTGAATTGCGAAAAATCCCTTACGAAGGCATAAAGGAAGTTCGCGGACGCGGATTAATGATAGGCATCGAGTTTACGGAATCGATAAAAGAGGCTCGGACGCGGTTACTGTTTGAGGAAAAAGTTTTTACAGGAGTAGCGGGAACGAGTACGATACGGCTGTTACCGCCGTTATGCCTGTCGAAAAGCGAGGCGGAAGACTTCCTCGAAAGATTCAAAAGAGTATTGTTAAAATAAAAAAAGTGTCGATAATTTTTTGCAGATACAAAATATTGTACTACTTTTGCACCGCAAAAAAAGATGGCGAGATAGCTCAGCCGGTTAGAGCGCATGATTCATAATCATGAGGTCGGGGGTTCAATCCCCCCTCTCGCTACCATCGAGGATTTTCTCTTTTTTGTCTATGATACAAAAAATACTATCTTTGCAGGGTAATTTTAAATCGTAAAGATTATGGCGCTGAATTTAGGCACATATTATGATAATTTTATATCAAAAGCCGTAATATCGGGCAGATACGGCTCGACAGACGACGTTGTTCGCAAGGCGCTTATTTTGCTTGATATGGAGGAACAAAAGATGGCTGCACTGCGAAACGAATTAAGCATCGGCGAGGCTTCGCCAATGGTAGAGGATTTCGATTCTCAAAATTTCTTAGAGCAAATTCATAAGAAGTATTTATGAGCAACTATGTCATCAGACAAAAAGCTACTTCAAACAGGAAGAATGACAAATGAAACCGCTGCGCTTGCCGTCTGCGCCTGCCGTCATTGCGAGGAACGAAGCAATCCAGTATACAGGTCGCTGGATTGCTTCGTTCCTCGCAATGACGGCAGACAGTCCTTTATTGGCAAATCATTTGCGCGTTTTTGTCATTATAAGAAAGTCACTAAACAAGTTTAGCAAAAAGAAAAAATAACAAAGAGAAACCGCTACGCTCGCCGTCTGCGCTTGCCGTCATTGCGAGGATCGAAGCAATCCAGTAATCTACAGGGCGCTGGATT
>JAITPH010000214.1 GCA_031289515.1 Tannerella sp. | reverse complement strand
TTGTCGTAGTCCGGATTGCTTCGTTCCTCGCAATGACGGATACCTGTCAATTCTCGGCCCTCAATTATCAAGGGCTGGATTGCTTCGTTCCTCGCAATGACGGATAGCTGCAAGTCTCGACCCTCAATTGTCAAAGTCCGGATTGTTTTGTACCTCGCAATGACGGATAGCTGCCAATTTTCGACTTTTTTGTGTTTCACGTGGAACAATTCATCGTCCCAGCAATACTAATAAAATATTAATATCGCTTGGAGAGATGCCCGGAATACGGCTTGCTTGGGCAATCGTAGACGGATTTATTCGCTTTAGTTTCTGTCTCGCCTCGGTAGATAATGATTGTATTTCGTCATATTTAAATTTATCTTTTATTATTAAGTTATCCAATCTGTTTATTTTCTCTGCAATTTGTTGTTCTCTTTTGATATATCCATCATATTTTAGCGAAATTTCGGTAGCTTCGATTATTTCATCCATGCTATTTTCAGATAGATTATCAATATGTTCCTTCAATTCCGGCAATATTTCCGATACGTTTTTTATCGAAATATTGGGACGTTTGACTATTTCTATTAATTTGCAACCGTGCTCAAGCGGTTTTGAATCCGAATTTATCAGCAAATTATTGATTTCAGCAGGTTTAACCGAATGATTTTCGATAAACGCAACCAATGAGCGAATAGCAGCGCTTTTACTTTTAAACAACTCAAACCGGTAAGAATCCGCAAGACCGATTTCGCGAGATTTTTCGGTCAGTCGCATATCTGCATTATCCTGACGCAGTAAAATCCTGTATTCCGCCCGCGAAGTAAACATTCTATACGGCTCGTCCACCCCTTTTGTTACCAAATCATCAATTAAAACGCCGATATACGATTCATCCCTGTTAAGAATGAAAGTTTTATCCTGTTGAACTTTCAGATGCGCATTTATACCGGCGATTATGCCCTGTCCGCCGGCCTCTTCATAACCGGTTGTACCGTTAATTTGTCCCGCAAAAAACAGGTTTTTTATCAGTTTTGTCTCCAAAGTATGATATAACTGCGTCGGATCAAAAAAATCATATTCGATAGCATAACCGGGTCTAAATAGATGAATATGTTTGAAAGCAGGGATTTTTTTCAGCGCGTTCAACTGAATTTCGAACGGTAAAGACGACGAAAAACCGTTAAGATAATATTCGTTTGTCGTCTCCCCTTCCGGCTCCAAAAATAATTGATGCCTTGTTTTGTCCGCAAAAATAATAGTTTTTGTTTCGATACTTGGGCAATATCTGGGTCCTATACTCTGAATCTGACCGTTATAAAGCGGCGATAGACGTATATTTTCACGTATTACGTCGTGACATTCCCCGTTTGTGTATAACGTCCAACAACTTAACTGTTTTAGAGTTTTTTTCACCGTATCCAAATAAGAAAACTTCCGGAAATCATTCTCGCCGACCTGTTCCGTCGTTTCGTCGAAATTTATGCTTCTCGCGTCAATTCGGACAGGCGTACCGGTCTTCATTCTTGCCGATTTGAAACCCAGAGACACAAGTTGTTCGGTCAATCCGGACGAGTTCGGCTCGGAAATGCGCCCTCCGGGAAACTGTACGTTTCCGACATGAATCAAGCCGTTAAGAAAAGTTCCGTTAGTAAGAATCACGGACGACGCGCGAAATTCCACGCCAAGCGACGTCTTAACACCCGCAATTTTATTTTCATCCATGAGCAATTGAGTAACATTATCCTGCCAGATGCTTAGCGTGTCCAGATTTTCGAGGATTTCTCTCCAGACCGTAGAATATTGCATCCGGTCGTTTTGCGTTCGCGGACTCCACATCGCCGGACCTTTGCTTCTGTTCAACATCCTGAACTGAATAGCCGTCCGGTCGGCGACGATTCCCATATATCCGCCGAGCGCGTCTATTTCCCGAACAATCTGTCCTTTGGCAATACCGCCGACAGCCGGATTGCAACTCATTTGCGCTATCCTGTTCATATCCATCGTGACAAGAAGCGTGCGCGAGCCGAGATTGGCAGCGGCGGCGGCGGCTTCGCATCCTGCATGACCCGCGCCAATTACTATAACATCATAATCGAATTTCATTCAATACATAAAGTTTGAGACTGCAAAGATAACTATTTTCCGTTATTGAATCATCTTCATTCAATACATAAGTTTGAGACTGCAAAGATAACTATTTTCCGTTATTGAATCATCTTATTGAGCAAATTCAAAGCCTCATTCTCGCAATTTCTCATTATTTCCCTTTCACAGTCCGTCTTGTCGCCGATTCCGCATAAATGAAGAACGCCATGTATCATAACTCTGTGCAATTCTTCGGCGAAAGAAACGGAATACGCCGAAGCGTTGGACATGACGGTATCGACGCTGATAAAAATATCGCCGGTAATAATATCGCCCTCGCTATCGTCGAAAGTGATGATGTCCGTGAAATAATCATGAGCGAGATATTGCCTGTTGATTTCAAGTATCTTTGAATCCGGGCAGAAAATATAGGAGATGTCCCCTACCCTCTTGCCGTGAAGTTCGGAAACATTTTTAATCCAGAGAGAAACTATGCGTTTCGGAAAGCGCGGCATTTTAATATTTTCGGTATTGTAGAGTATCATATAAAAATCAGTTTACAGGGAAAAAAATATAGGTGACAGTGATTGCGGCAATTGCGCCGATTAAATCCGCCAGCAAAGCGCACGGAATAGTATGCCGCGTATTCCGGATGTTAATGCTTCCGTAGTAAACCGCGACGACATAAAGAATCGTATCCGTCGAACCTTGAGCCACGCACGACAACCGTCCGACAAAGGAATCGGCGCCGAACGTATTCATAGCGTCGAGCATCATGCCTCTTGCGCCGCTTCCGCTCAAAGGTTTCATAAAAATCGTAGGCAAACCCTCCACAAACGAAGTATCGAAATTACACGCGGCTACTAACCAGCGAATTGCATCGATAAAAAAGTCCATCGCACCGGAGGCTCTAAAAACGCCGATCGCAACGAGGATGGCAATAAGGTATGGAATTATCTTGACTGCCGTAAAAAAGCCTTCTTTTGCCCCCAGAATGAAAGCGTCGTAAACATTAATTTTTTTAACAATCCCGGAGAGTAAAAATAAACAAATAACGGTGAAAAGTACCAAATTGGCAGTCAGGGAAGAATAAACAGACACTTTGTCACTCGGCAGGGAATGAAAGAAAAACAGCAGTCCGGCAATCAAAAGTACGAATCCCGAAAAGAACAGCAAAAGGCTCTTTTGGAAAATATTAATCTTCTGAATAAAACAAACGGACAATATCGCGACAAGAGTAGAGCAAAACGTCGCTATCATTATGGGAATAAAGACGTCGGAAGGATTTGCCGCTCCAAACTGCGCGCGGTACATCATTATCGTGATGGGTATTATCGTCAGACCGGAAGCGTTTATATTAAGAAACATAATCATAGCATTCGACGCCGTATCCTTCCGGTCGTTCAGCGATTGCAATTCCTTCATCGCTTTTAAGCCGATCGGAGTTGCAGCATTGTCAAGACCGAGCATGTTTGCCGAAATATTCATAAATATCGTGCCCGAAGCCGGATGACCTTCGGGAATACCGGGAAATAATCTCCGCAAAACAGGCGAAGAAAAACGCGAAAGCGCCTCTATTAATCCGGCTTTCTCCCCTATTTTCAAAATGCCGAGCCAGAGCGAAAGTATGCCGGTCAATCCGATCGCGACTTCAAAACCTTTTGCCGACGAATCGAATATTGCACGTATTATTTCGTTGAATACTTGCGTGTCGTGCTCGAAAACAAGCCTGAACAGCGCAAAAACGAACGCTATTATTATAAATCCTATCCAGATATAATTTAAAACCATACTATTTTTCGATTATGATTTTCTTCATGTCGTTCAGTCTGTTAAGAGCCTCCATCGGGGTCAGGTTGTTGACGTCGAGGCTTTTTATCTCGTCGCGCATCTGACTTAAAACAGGATCGTCCAGCTGAAAAAGATTCAACTGATAACCTTCAGTTCCTTTTTTAATCGATTTGGTTTTGATTCCCTGCTGGCGATTATCCGTTTCGAGCTGTTTCAAGACCTCGTTGGCGCGACTCACGATGCTTTTGGGCATACCGGCCATGCTTGCAACGTAAATGCCAAAGCTGTGCTCGCTGCCGCCCGGCACGAGTTTCCTCATGAATATTACCTTATTCTCTATTTTTTTCACCGAGACGTTGTAGTTTTTTATTCTCTTGAACAAGCGTTCCATTTCGTTCAACTCGTGATAGTGAGTGGCAAACAGGGTTTTGGCTTTATGTTTGGGATGTTCGTGAATATACTCGACGATAGCCCAGGCGATTGATATTCCGTCGTAAGTGCTTGTGCCCCTGCCGAGTTCGTCGAACAAAACAAGGCTGCGGGACGAAAGATTGTTTATAATTTCGGCCGATTCCGTCATTTCGACCATAAAAGTGGATTCGCCGAGCGAAATATTGTCCGACGCCCCTACCCTCGTGAAAATTTTATCGACATAACCTATTCTGGCGCTTTGGGCGGGAACGAAACTGCCCATTTGAGCAAGCAGCGTTATGAGGGCGGTTTGTCGCAATATTGCAGACTTGCCGGACATGTTCGGACCGGTGATTATGATAATCTGCTGTTTTTCGGTGTCAAGATAAACGTCGTTGGAAATATAGGGCGAATCCGAAGGAAGCTGTTTTTCGATAACCGGATGCCTGCCTCCCTTAATATCAATGACTTGCGAATCGTCGACTACCGGACATACGTATTTGCTCCGCACGGCTGTCTTTGAAAACGAAAGCAGACAGTCTATCTGGGCTATCTTGTTGGCATTATTCTGGATTTTCGACGCATAGTTTGAAACATCCCGAATCAGTGCGTTGAAAAGTTCCTGTTCGAGAGTCTGAATCTTTTCCTCCGCGCCGAGAATCTTCATTTCGTACTCTTTAAGTTCCTGCGTGATATAGCGTTCCGCGCTCGTGATTGTCTGCTTTCGTATCCATTCGGGAGGAACTTTGTCCTTATACGCATTGCGTACCTCTATATAATAGCCGAAAACGTTATTGTAAGCTATTTTGAGGCTTGTAATGCCGGTACGCTCTATTTCCCTCTGCTGCAATTTTAAAAGATAATTTTTGCCGGAAAAGGCGAGATTGCGCAATTCGTCGAGTTCGTCATTGACGCCGTTGGCTATAACGCCGCATTTTGCGATTAAAGCAGGCGGATCAGGATTCAGTTCCTTCTGAATACGCTGCATTATGACTTCGCACGGATCAAGGTATTCGCCGAAACGTTTAAGAGATTCGTCGGCGCTGTTTTCGCAAACGGTTTTTATCGGTTGTATTGTTTGCAGGGCGATTTTCAGCTGTATCACTTCGCGCGGAGTAACTCTGCCTACCGCGATTTTCGAGATAATACGCTCAATATCGCCGATTTGCGCAAGCAACGCTTCCATTGCTTCGGCAACCATGGCATTGTTCAGGAAAAAAGTTACCGCCTGCTGGCGCTCGCGTATCATGTTAATATCCGTCAGGGGAAAGGCTATCCAGCGCTTCAGCAAACGGCCTCCCATAGGCGAAACGGTATCGTCGATCACGTCGAGCAGGGAAACGCCTTCGGGATTCATGGACAAGATCAGTTCGAGATTGCGGACGGTAAACTTGTCAAGCCTGACGAAACTCTCGTCTTCTATCCGCGAAAGCAACGTGATATGCGCTATTTTTGTATGCTTCGTAATGTCGAGATAATGAAGGATTGCGCCCGCAGCTATGATTCCGTCATGCAATTCGCTTATTCCCATGCCTTTGAGCGTCTGGGTCTCGAATTGCCGGACTAACCGCCGGTATGCGGTCTCTTCGTGGAAAACCCATTCGTCGAGGTAGTACGAAGGGAACTGTTTATCGAAGTTTTCCTCGAACAGGGCTTTGCGTTTTTTCTCGACAAGCACTTCCTTGGGCGAAAAATTGTTCAATAGTTTGTCGATGTACTTGACCGTTCCTTCGGTTGTAAAAAACTCGCCGGTCGAAATGTCAAGAAGCGACAGTCCGCACAAAGACTTTCCGAAATGTACGGCTGCGAGGAAATTGTTTTCCTTGTTGACAAGCAGGGAGTCGTTAATAAAAATTCCGGGCGTAACCAACTCCGTAATGCCTCTTTTGACGATTTTTTTTGCAAATTTCGGGTCTTCAAGCTGGTCGCAAATAGCTACCCTTCTGCCTGCCCTGACCAACTTGGGCAAGTAAGTATCGAGGGCATGATAGGGGAAACCGGCCATTGCTACTTCGTGAGCAGTGCCGTTAGCGTGTTTTGTCTGCACTATGCCCAATATGGCTGCTCCTGCAACGGCGTCGTCGCCGTACATCTCATAGAAATCGCCGACCCGAAAGAGCAAAATCGCGTCCGGGTGTGTCGATTTTATATCAAAATACTGCTTCATTAAAGGCGTTTCCTGTATCCTTGTCATTAGTTTTTATGCGTTATTAAGTCATGCAAAGTTAACAAAAATTTCTTTATATACATTATTCATAAGAAAGATAAAATTTAAGCCTGATGGCATCCAAATCCGTAAATTCATCGAGTAATTGAAGGTTTTCCCAGCCGGAAATTTTTCCTTTTTGCTTACGCAACTGAACTATCACGCGCGCCTGTCTGCCGTCTATGTACGGATGCCGTCTAAGCGAATCGAGCGGCAGACTGTTTACGGACAGTTGGGAGATTAGCGAAGGGTCTGCCGTAAACCATGGCGCCAGCGCTGCATACTTTTCTTCGTCGATTCCGTAGACCTCGCTTAACTGATCGACTGAGTAATAGCCGCCTAAAAGGGCGCGGTAACCGACAATGCGTTTTGCAAACGAACTGCCGATTCCGGGTATTTTCTTCAATGTAACGGTATCCGCCGCATTAAGTTCAACGACCGTTCCGGCGTCAAATTTTTCCGCGCGAGGGTAGGAGGGTCGGGAACTGCTTGAGGCAAGTCTTTCTACACGTTCGGATACGGATTCTTTTTTTGGGGGGAGGGATTTTTGCTCGGCTGCCTGCTTGGACGCCGGTTTTATCGCCGTATTCGGCTTGTTATTCACCGATAAATCTGCGGACATTACGTTTTTTAGCGTGTCTTTATCATTAGTTATCAACGATTTGTTCTCTTCTATTGTTTCTTCTCCGTCTTTCCGGTTATTTACGGTCAGCAATATGCCCGCAACGGCTATCAGACAGAGAAGGACTACCAAGCCCCTGCGTTCGCCCTTTGAAAAATAAAGAAAATCACGTAACATGTTATTTCAGAAAATTTATGAGACCCAGTTCATTGAGGAAAATAAC
>JAITPH010000010.1 GCA_031289515.1 Tannerella sp. | reverse complement strand
TTCGAGCAGCGTGTTGCGGCTGACATCAAGCGATTTTATATTGTTATTGCGGCAATTCAACTCGGTCAATGCCGTATTCCGGCTTATATCAAGCGTATCCAGCAGGTTATTGTCGCATTTGAGCTTGCGGAGCAATTTATTCCGGCTAATATCGAACGAGGTCAGCATGCCCTTTGCAAACGGATTCGCAGGCGAACAAACCAACTCTTCCAAAGCCGTGAAATGCTCTATGCCTTCGATTGAAGCAATATTTTCGGTCGAAACGTTCATCCTCGTGACGGCGTTCGCTTCCGGCGCCGAAATCTCGCCGTCGCCGTCGTAGTCGAAATGTTCGACAAGAAAGAGCTTGAAATTGTCGTCCGGTATTTTTATTTCCGTTTCCGGCAATGCGGGAGAAACCGCTGCGTCTTCCGTCACCGGCATCGCGTGTGCATCTTTCGTCATTATCGGAAAACCGCCGACAAGAAACAATATGTAAAAAAGCCTTCTCATTCGTTTATCCTGCCTGTAATGTCCGAAGCCGATTTAAAACCGTGCCTGTCGCAATAATCGTTTATTCCGTCGATGACTTTCACCGAAATCTCCGGGTCTATGAAATTGTATGTTCCGATTTGAACGGCGGCAGCTCCGGCGAGCATAAATTCCACCGCATCCGTCCACGACGCTATTCCGCCGAGACCTATCACCGGTATTTTCACCGCTTTCGCCGTTTGCCACACCATTCGCAGGGCAACAGGCTTGACGCAGGGACCGGAAAGTCCGCCCGTGACGGTCGATAATGCAGGCTTCCGCGTCTCGGCGTCGATAGCCATGCCGAGCAATGTATTTATCAGCGAAACGGAATCGGCGCCTTCGGCTTCTGCGGCGCGGGCTATCTCCGTCACGTCGGTCACGTTCGGCGACAATTTTACTATCAACACCTTGGGATATACCCGGCGTACCGCCCGCACCACTTCTGCCGCCGATGCGGCGTTTACTCCGAACGCCATGCCGCCCTGTTTGACATTCGGGCACGAAATATTAAGCTCTATTGCGGGAATATGTTCGAGCAGCGCGATTTTTTCGGCACATTCGACATACGTTTCTATCGACGAGCCGCTCACGTTTACCACAATATTCGTATCCATTCCGCGAATCGAGGGGTATATCTCCCTGATAAAGTAATCTGCGCCACGGTTTTGCAGTCCGACGGCGTTTAGCATTCCGGCTGCCGTTTCCGCCATTCGCGGATACGGATTGCCTTCGCGCGGCTCGGCCGTTGTTCCCTTGACGACGATTCCGCCGAGCCTCGACATGTCGAAGAAATCGGCATATTCGACGCCATAGCCGAATGTCCCCGACGCCGTCATGACCGGATTCTTCATCGTCAACGCGCCTATTCTTGCCGTTAAATCTGCCATGTCAGTTGATTTATGTTAAACACGGGTCCGTCGGTGCATACGCATACGTTTCCCTTCACTGTTTTTTCGACGCAGCAGAGGCACGCCCCTATTCCGCACGCCATCATGTTTTCCAGCGATACCTCGCACGGCGTATCCGTCGCCCTGGCGTACTTTGCCACGGCCACCATCATCGGCTTCGGCCCGCATGTATATATCCGGTCGAACCGTGCGGCGCGAAGTACGGAATGGTCTGTCACGAACCCTTTCTCGCCCGACGAGCCGTCTTCGGTCGTGACGAACGTCTTGCCGATTTTCTCGAAATGTCCGAGTTGCAGGATGTCGTCTTTCGTGCGCGCTCCGAGCAGGAATACAGGCTCGAAGCCGATACTTTTCAGCACGTCGCCGAGATACAGCAGCGGCGCAACTCCGACGCCTCCGCCGACAAGCAGCGGTTTGGCGTCGACAACTTTCTGCGGCGCCGTGAATCCGTTTCCCAGCGGCAGTATCAGGTTTACCGTCTCGCCCGCTTCATATTCCGACAGCCGGCGCGTGCCTTCGCCCGCTATCCGTATCAGAAGCCATAGCTCGTTTGCTTTCCTGTCGAGGTAGTTGACCGATATTGGGCGGCGCAGGAACGTGTTTTCCACGCGCGCCTCGACGAACTGCCCCGGTACCATTTCGGGCAACCGGCTGCCGGACGTGAGTCTGAGCAGGCAATACCGGTCGTGGAGGCGTTTGTTCTCCACGACTTTCATGTCGGCCGTATATTTTTTCATTCGATTCATCGCTCTATTTCAGGAAAGGTATTGAAAGGGGATATGTCCACGTCTCGCCGTTCAGCGCCTTTATTATTCCGATAACGATGAAAACCAGCATCGCAACGGCCACGACGGGCACTGCAAACAGCCCGATGCACGTGAGGCAAAGCGCCACGGTGTAAATGGCGTAACTCATTTCAAAGTTCAGTATTTTCTTTCCGTGCGCGTCGATATACCTGCTCTTGTCCTTGAATAAAAGCCACAGAACCAGCGGGAGTATGAAACTTGTCATAAACTGCGATGCGTGCATCAGAGCGGCAAACGTCCGCTCGTCTATTCCAATGTCCCATCCCGGAGGGTTTCCGGAGGCAGCGGAGGCGAGGATGCGCGCCTTTTCCCTTTCAAATTCCTCGCGTGTTACCGTACCGTCGTCCAGAAGTTTTTTCAGCTTCTCCAATTCGTCATAAATGTTCATAATATTTTGATTTTAAAAAATGCAAAGTTACTACAAGTTATCGGTTCCGGCAAATATTTTTTTTCAGAATGTCCCGATCAGTCCGTATCTCCGGGTGATGCAGAAAATCTGGCTGTATATGTGAAAACCGGGCCGGTTGGTGTCTATCTTCCGGATTAGCTGTAAAACCGGACGTCCGGCGCGTACCTTGAACGATTCCTGCAGACGCCTGTCGGCGCGGATGGCGAACAGCTGCTGCACTCCGCCGGCGACGACGACGTGATATTGCGACCGCAGCGTGTCGAACAGCGACTTGTCCGTCAGGTCGTATTCCAGAAAACCGGGCAGACCGGTGTTTGGAAGCATCGTAATGTCGTAGAATACGGGGTCGCCGTCGAGCAGGCGCAGCCGTTCGAAATAGATGCAGCCGGCGTCGCGTTCCTGCGGCTCTATCGAAAAGGTGAACGCTTCGGTCCACGTCCGCAATTCCTGTTTCAATGTAATCCGCGTTGTCAGGTTCGGACTTGCAAGAGCCGAAGTGGTACCGGCAAGCGACAGGATTCCCACGCCTCTTGGCGCGCCCTTCACGACGCTGCGCTTTCCCTGGCTGCGGACGACGAGTCCCTCGACGGCAAGCTGTTCGACCGACTTGCGCAGCGTGAGCCGCGACACGCCGTAGCGTGCGCACAAATCGTTTTCGGAAGGCAGCAAATCGCCCGGAGCGTATGTCCCTTCGGCTATATGCGACCTCAAATCCTCGTAAATGTGCCTGTATTGCGGCAATCCGTTTGTTTTCATATATAACATGTATCGACATTTTCCTTGACAGCCGCAAATATATCGCTTTTTTACGGAACGGCAAGTCGGCGGGCAAGAATTTTTCCGTCCGGCGAGACAAGTTTGGCAAACAGGAACTGACAACGCCATTCATCTCTTCTTTCACGCCCGAGGGAGAAAGAAGCGGATAAAAGCTGTTTTTGGCGAAGTAATTCATTTTCGTCTGTCTAAAAATTCGTCTGCAAAGACAAAATGTTAAAACCGGATAGACAAATATTTTCAAAAAAAATGTAATGATTGGTCGATTATTTTTCCCCGGCGCTTGCAAATGACGATGACGAGCTACTTCCCAAGCCACTCTTTTTCCATAAGCTGCCTCCACTTCCGTCATATTCCGCCTCATCGAGAGCAGGAAATCCAATCCCATCTTCTCCCTGATCACCCTTGCAATCCATGGGGACATCGGTATTTTCTCCCTTTGCAGGGTCTTGGCTTCTTCGTACTTGCCTTCCTTCTCAAGGGCGATTGCCTGCATGATAATGGGTAATTGTCCAGGGTTTCTACCATACGGAAAGAGGCATCCGGAGGATATACAGGCAGACGCGCCTTATATACTTTGTTTGTCAATTGTAAATATCTGTTTTTCAAGTAATATAAAAAAAGTTTCAAATAACTTGTATATTCGTTTTTTTGCCGTACCTTTGCGGCGAAATTTAATAAATACAAATGATATATGGCAACAATTGTAATCATGCCCAAGCAGGGACAGTCGGTCGAAAGCTGTATCCTGACCGAAATGAAGAAGAAAAAAGGCGACGCCGTCGCGGTTGGCGAAATCCTGTTTTCGTACGAAACGGACAAGGCTTCGTTTGAAGAATCCGCCCAGGTCGCCGGAACGGTGCTCGACGTGTTTTTCTCCGAAGGCGACGAAATACCTGTTCTTACAAACGTGATGATAATAGGAAATCCGGGCGAGGACATTTCTTTCGCCCGCAATGACGCAGACCGCGTACCGCGCAATTGCGACGAACAAGGCGCTCCGTCCGCCGACAGGGAAGAAAGCCGGATTGCTCCGCAAGTTCCCGATGACGATTCGTCTGCAAACTCGCCGAACGCGGCAGGATCAGGCAAAGTATCGCCGCGCGCCCGCGCCCTTGCCGGCAAAAATGCCATCGCCGCCGGGACGCTGGCAGGCTCCGGTCCCGACGGTCGCGTGATAGAACGCGACGTCAAAGCCGCTATCTCGGCAAACCCCAGAACGACGCCGCTTGCAAAAGCCGTCATTCGCGAGACTGCCGCCACAATTCCCGCGACAGGAAGCGGACTAGCCGGAACGGTCAGGGGCGCCGACCTCGAAACACGAAACCCGGTCTACACCTCCGACAGCGAGATAAAACCGCTTACCAACATTCGCAAACTGATTGCCAAAGCCATGCACGCTTCCCTCCAAAACTCGGCGCAGCTGACGCATCACCTCGGAGCGGACGCGCGTAACGTCACGGCGCTTCGCAAGAAAATCAAAAAGGCTGTCGCCGACGGCTATCCGACGGATATTACTCTTAACGACATGGTTTGCTTTGCCGTCGTCAGGGCGCTCAAGAAATTCCCGCAGGCGAACGCGCATTTTCTGGGCGACAGCGTGCGGCTGTTTTCCAAGATTCATCTCGGTCTTGCCGTCGATACGGAGCGAGGACTGATGGTGCCGACGGTCAAGAATGCCGACGACCTTACCGTCGACGGCCTCTCGAACCAGCTTCGCGAAGTGGCGGGCGCCTGCCGGAAAGGCGGCATCGCACCCGATTTGCTCGTCCCCGAAGCGGCATCGTTTACCGTTTCCAATCTCGGCAATTACGGCGTCGAGATGTTCACCCCGATAATAAACCTTCCGCAGGTAGCCATACTCGGCGTCAATACGGTAACGCCGCGTCCGAAAGACCTTGGCGACGGCGTTTACGGTTTCGTGCCCTACATGGGACTGAGCCTGACTTACGACCACCGCGCCATCGACGGCGGCGAAGCTACCCGATTCCTGAAACAGATAGCAACGGAAATAGAAAACATCGAAATAAAATTATAGCACATGACAGATTTAGCAATAATAGGAGGCGGGCCGGCCGGCTATGTAGCGGCGGAACATGCCGGAGCCAGGGGACTTAACGTTGTCCTGTTTGAAAAGAACGCGCTCGGCGGCGTTTGCCTCAACGAGGGCTGCATCCCGACAAAGACGCTGCTCTACAGCGCAAAACTTTACGACAGCGCCAGACATGCCGGGGCTTACGGCATCGACGTTGCCGGAGCGTCCTTCGATTTCGGCAGGATAATGACGCGCAAGGACAGGGTGGTCAAAAAGCTCGTGGCCGGAGTGGGCGCAAAGATGAAAGCCGGCAAGGTTAACGTCGTGAAAGGCGAAGCCACGATACTGGGACGCTCCGCCGACGGCATCGAAACAAGATGCAACGGCGAACTTTTCACCGCTGCCAACCTTCTCGTCTGCACCGGCTCGGAGGCCTTCATCCCGCCCATACCGGGAGTGAAGGAAGCGGGCGACACGGTCGTGACCAGCCGCGAAATACTCTCGCTCCGCGAGCGCCCCGAATCGCTCGTCATAATCGGCGGCGGCGTCATAGGAATGGAATTTGCAAGTTTCTACAACAGTCTGGGCACGGAAGTCACGGTAGTCGAAATGCTGCCCGAAATACTCGGCGGCATGGACGGCGAGACGGCCAAAATGCTTCGCGAAATATACGCCAAAAGGGGCATAAGGTTCAATCTGTCGTGCCGCGTGACCGGAATAAGAGGCAACGAGGTGATATATGAAGACGCGGAAAACGTCCAATCGTCCGCCACGGGCGAGAGGATACTGGCAAGCGTCGGACGGCGTGCGGTCGTCAAGGGCTTCGGCCTCGAAAACATCGGCGTCGAGACGGAACGCAACGCCATCCGGGTAGACCGGAAAATGCGCACAAACGTGCCGAACGTATTCGCGGCGGGCGACGTTACCGGCTTCTCCATGCTCGCGCATACGGCAAGCCGCGAGGGCGAAGTGGTGGTCAACAACCTCACCGGCCGGCCGGACGCGATGCGCTACAACGCCATTCCGGGCATCGTCTACACCAATCCCGAAGTTGCGGGCGTCGGACTGACCGAAGAACAGGCCGTCAAGGAAGGCATCGAGTACAGGGTAGCCAGGCTGCCGATGGCGTATTCGGGCCGTTTCGTTGCCGAAAACGAAGGCTTCGCCGGAGGACTGTGCAAGGTGATTGCCGGCGCGAAATACGGCGAAGTGCTCGGCGTTCACATGCTCGGCAATCCGTGCAGCGAGATTGTCTACGGCGCATGCATGGCTATCGAACAGGAAATGACGCTCCGCGAATTGCAGGAAACCGTCTTTCCGCATCCTACCGTGTCGGAAATTTTCAGGGAAACGGCGTTCGCCTTCTAAAAACAAAACGGTTATGGAAAAAGCAACGGCTACGGTTTTATCCCCCGGAATCAATACCTCAGTCCATGGACTGAGCCTCCCGCTCCATGGACTGGGCGACGCGCTCCATGGACTGGGCGACGCGCTCCATGGACTGAGCGACGCGCTCCATGGACTGAGCCTCCCGTTCCCGGGAACGGCAATATAAAACAGGCCGGCAAAACAGACACGAAACAAAATTAACAACATATATTATTATGCCAAAAGAATTATACATAGACCCGGCAAAGACGAGAGCAGCCGGCGAGATAAAATTTGCTCCCATACCGGTAAACCGGTACCGTAAAACCGTAAGGCAAGAGCTGGAAAGCGGGAATTTTACGGAAGAAGAACTGAAGAGAATCTATCGCGACATGGCCGTCATCCGCGAGTTCGAGACCATGCTCCACTCCGTCAAGACGACCGGAGCCTATCAGGGCATCGAGTACGACAATCCCGGGCCAGCCCACCTCTCGGCAGGACAGGAAGCCGCCGCCGTAGGCATGGCATACACGCTCGACGCCGACGACTTCATTTTCGGCTCCCACCGCAGCCACGGCGAAATACTCGCCAAGGGTCTGCGAGCCATACAGACCCTGCCCGAAAAGGAACTGCAAAAGATAATGGAAGATTTCTGGGACGGAGCAACCCTGAACATCGCCTCAAAGGCCTGCCCGGGCAGCGATACCCGCGAACTCGCCGTCCACTTCCTGCTCTACGGCGCCCTGGCCGAAATATTCGCGCGCACCACCGGCTTCAACAAGGGACTCGGCGGCAGCATGCACACCTTCTTCACCCCCTTCGGCATCTATCCGAACAACGCCATCGTCGGAGGCAGCGCCACGATAGCCGTCGGAGCCGCCCTCTACAAGAAAGTCAACCGCAGGAAAGGCATCGTCGTAGCCAACATCGGCGACGGCTCGATGGCGCGCGGGCCCGTCTGGGAAGCGCTCTCCTTCGCCTCGATGGACCAGTTCAAACAGCTTTGGGAAAACGACATGAAAGGCGGACTGCCCGTCATCATCAACATAATGAACAACCAGTACGGCATGGGCGGTCAGACCGCAGGCGAGACGATGGGATACGACATCGCCGCCCGCATCGGAGCAGGCGTAAACCCGGAACAGATGCACGCCGAGCGCGTCGACGGATACAATCCCCTTGCCGTCATCGACGCCTACCGCCGCAAAAAGGAACTGCTCGAGAAAAAGGAAGGACCCGTACTCGTCGACGTCCTGACCTACCGCTACAGCGGACATTCGCCCTCCGACTCGTCCTCGTACCGCTCGAAAGAAGAAATCGAAGCCTGGGAAAAGGAAGACTGCATCAAAAGCTACGGCAGCGAACTGGTAAAAGCCGGAGTAGCCGCCACGGACGAACTCGAAGCCATGGAGAGCGGCATAAAGGCAACGATGCTCGAAATATTCAAACTGGCCATCGACCCGGAAATTTCTCCGGTGATGGACCTGCACCGCAAACCGGACATGCTCGGCGACATGATGTTTTCAAACCGTCCGGCAGATTCGTTCTCCGACGCGAAACCGGAAGTAAACCATCCCCTCGCCGAGAATCCGCGCGTCCGGCAGATTGCCCTCAAGGAACGCTTCGCCTTCGACGCCGACGGCAAACCGTTCTCCAAAATGAAGCAGTACCAGCTGCGCGACGCACTCTTTGAAGCCGTCATCGACAGATTCCATAAAGATGCCTCGCTCATTGCCTACGGCGAGGAAAACCGCGACTGGGGCGGCGCGTTTGCCGTTTACCGCGGACTGACCGAAGCGCTGCCCTACCACAGGCTTTTCAACGCGCCCATCGCCGAATCGGCAATTATCGGCACCGCCATCGGCTACGCCATGTGCGGCGGTCGCGTCATTCCCGAAATAATGTACTGCGACTTCCTCGGATGCTGCGGCGACGAAGTATTCAACCAGCTCCCCAAGTGGCAGGCGATGAGCGGCAACATCCTGAAGATGCCGGTTGTAGTCCGCGTGTCGGTCGGCTCCAAATACGGAGCGCAGCACTCGCAGGACTGGACCTCGCTGGCTGCCCACATCCCCGGACTGAAAGTCGTCTTCCCCGCTACGCCCTACGACGCAAAGGGACTTATGAACAGCGCCCTTCAAGGCTCCGATCCGGTCATCTTCTTTGAGAGCCAGCGTATCTACGACGTCGGCGAACAGTTTCACAAGGGCGGCGTGCCCGAAGGATACTACGAAATACCCCTGGGCGAACCCGACGTCAAGCGCGAAGGCAGGGACGTCACTTTCCTGACCGTCGGCGCTACCCTTTACACAGCCGTAAAAGCAGCCGACAAGCTTGAAAAGGACTTCGGCATGAGCGCCGAAATCATCGACGCCCGCTCTCTCGTTCCCTTCAACTACGAAAAAGTACTCGCTTCCGTCAGGAAAACGGGACGCATCGTGATTGCAAGCGACGCCACCGCGCGCGGCTCTTTCCTCAACGACCTCGCCCGCAACATAACCGAACTCGCCTTCGACGATCTCGACGCGCCGCCGGCAGTCGTAGGGTCGCGCAACTGGATTACGCCCGCCTTTGAACTCGAATATGCCTTCTTCCCGCAGGTAGACAGCTTCCTCGACGCCATCCACGAGAAAATAGTCCCTCTCGAGGGATACATCCCTACGTATAACTTCACCGGCGCCGAACAGATACGCAGACAAAAACTCGGAATATAAGCGCTTTTCACTGTTCACTATTAACTGTTCACTATTCACTGTAAACTGTTCACTAAAATGAATATTCCCAACGTAAACGCACACCTGCACACGCCGTATTCGTTCAGCGCATTCGAGAAACTGACCGACGCGCTCGACAAGGCTTCGGACGAAAAAGTCGGCGTCGTAGGCATCAATGATTTCTATTCTACGGACGGCTACGTCGAATGGGATGCGGAAGCGCGCAAACGCCGTCTCTTTCCGCTTTTCAACATCGAATTTATCAGCCTCCAAAAAGAAGACCGTGATAACGGCATCCGCGTAAACGACCCGAACAATCCGGGACGGACGTACATCAGCGGAAAAGGTCTGAAGTGCCCGCCGAAACTGGAAGAGCCGTATTCTTCGCAATTGAAGGGCGTGCGCGCCGAATCGAACGCGCAGGTCGGAGAAATGTGCGAAAAGGTAAACCGGCTGCTTGCAAGCCGCAATTCGGGCTTCAATCTCATTTTCAAGGTTATCGAGGACTGTCTTTCCAAAGGTCTGGTACGCGAACGCCATCTGGCAAAAGCCCTGCGGTGGTCTGCCTACATCTACTGCCGAAACGAGCCTGACGATATAAAATCATTCCTTCAGGATTTATTCGACGGAAAGCCGTTAAAATCGGATACTTTGGATTATGCGGGAGTAGAAAACGAGATACGGAGCCACCTGCTTAAAGCCGGCGGCGCCGCTTTCGTGCCGGAAGACCCAAAGGCGTTCCTCCCGCTGGACGACGTCTGCAAAATCATCCTCGCGGCAGGCGGCATACCGACCTATCCCTTCCTCGCCGACGACGCTAACGGTTGTTTTACGGACTTTGAACAGGACGTGGAAAAAGCGGCCGAAACGCTGAAACGGCGAGGCATATTCTCGGCCGAATTTATCACGACGAGAAATAGCCCCGAAACTCTCGAAAAATACGCCGATTATCTATATGACAACGGTTTCATCGTAACTTTCGGCTCCGAACACAATACGCCCGCAATGGAGCCTGTTTTGCTTTCGACTCGCGGTAAAACGGCTCTTTCCGAGAAACTGAAAAAGATCAATTATCGGAGCGCCTGCGTTATTGCGGCTCATCAGAAGCGCGTCGCCGACGGTCAAACCGGCTATGCAGACGCCAACGGCAATGTAGACGCATCGCTTCGCGACGATTTCATCGACGAAGGCAACAAACTTATACAAAATGTAATAAAGCCATGATTGAAAAACTTATCGAAATATCCCGCAAATACGGCGGCGACAGCAGTTACGTCATCGCCGGAGGCGGCAATACTTCTTACAAGGACGGCGACAGGATATGGGTCAAGGCAAGCGGTCACGCTCTCTCGACAATTACCGAAGACGGATTCGCCGTCCTCGACCGCAAATTGCTGAGCGTCATTTCCCAAAAGCAATACGGCAGCGACGCCGCCAAACGCGAAGAAGAAGTCAAAAACGACCTCGCCGCCGCCTGTATCACCAAAGACCGCCGCCCTTCGGTCGAAACGTCGCTGCACAACGCTATCGACTACTCTTTCGTCGTACATCTTCACCCGACTGTCGTAAACGGACTTATGTGCAGTAACAATGCCGGAGAAGACGCGGAAAAGCTGTTCGGCGACGAAGCCCTGTTCATCCCCTATACCGATCCGGGATACGTGCTTTTCAACGAGGTGCAAACCCGCATCAATGCTTATAAAAAAGAAAAAGGCAGACATCCTTCCATTGTTTTGCTGCAAAATCACGGAATCTTCGTCGGCGCCGATACTGCGGAAGAGATTGAAGCCATCTACGAAAAGGTTATATGCAAGATTGAGGAAAGAACGACCGTCGCCGCGGTTGAAAACGCGGCTGCGAGCGACCAAACGCAAAACGTAATACCGGCCATCCGCATGATGTTCGGTAAATATGGCGGACTGAAAACGTTGAAGATTCGCAATAACAGCCTTATAGCGAAATTTGCCGCCTCGAAAACGGAATTTAAAAAGATTGCCGCCCCTTTCACTCCCGATGTTATCGTTTATTGCAAATCCGAATATATCTATCTTCCCTTCAAGGATAATGACGGACTGCTGTTGTCGGCTCAAAAGGAGATCGATGAATACGTCGGGAAGAACGGTTTTACGCCCAAGGCGCTGATTATTGAAGGGATAGGAATTGTCGCCGTCGGCGATAACGCTGCCGGTTGCGATACCATTCTCGACGTATACGAAGACATGATGAAAGTGGCTGAAATCGCCCAGTCTTTCGGAGGCGAACACCCGATGACGCGGGAACAGATCGAATTTATCGACAATTGGGAGGTTGAAAACTACCGCCGCAAAGTGAACGCCGGTCAGGTTTCGGGACGTGTTGAAAACAAAATCATCATCGTCACCGGGGCTGCGCAGGGCTTTGGCGAAGGCATCGCCGAATGTCTGATTAAAGAAGGCGCGAATATTGTTGTAGCCGACCTCAACGAAACTGCCGGACTGGCTACTGTCGAAAAATTCCGCAGCCTGTGCCGGTCAAATCGCGCTATCTTTGTCAAGACAAACGTCGCCGATACCGCAAGCCTGAATAATCTTGTCCGCGAAACGATATGCAATTTCGGCGGATTGGACGTGTTCATCAGCAATGCAGGCGTTCTACGGGCAGGCGGACTGGAGGATATGACGCCTGAAAGTTTCGAGTTTGTCACCAAAATAAATTACAACGCATATTTCTATTGCACGCAGGCGGCTTCCCGCGTAATGAAAATTCAAAACGCATATTCGCCTTCGCCCGATTATTATTTCGACATCATCCAGATTAACTCAAAATCCGGGTTACGCGGCTCTAAGGCTAACTTCGCTTATGCAGGCAGCAAATTCGGCGGACTTGGACTGACGCAGTCTTTCGCTCTCGAACTTGCGCCTTTCCGCATCAAGGTTAATTCTATCTGTCCGGGTAATTTCTATGAAGGCCCGCTTTGGTCTAATCCCGAAAACGGATTGTTCGGGCAATATCTGCAAGCCGGAAAAGTGCCGGGAGCTAAAACTATCGGAGATGTGCGCCGGTACTACATGAATCAGGTGCCGATGGGTAAGGGAACGTCTCCCGAAGACGTCACAAAAGCCGTCCTGTACCTGATAGACCAAACTTGCGAAACAGGTCAGGCAATACCGGTTACCGGCGGACAGGTAATGCTTGGATGAACAGTGAATAGTTAATAGTGAACAGTGAATAACTAATAACCGGCGGCCGGGTAATGCCCGGATAAAAAGCAATGAATTTTTCACTACAAACTATTCACTACTCACTACAAACTATTCACTATTCACTACAAACTATTCACTATTAACTATTCACTACTCACTATAAAAGATGAAAACAAAAGCAATACGTTTATACGGAAAGAACGACCTCCGATTAGAAGAATTTGAATTGCCGGCAATCAAGGAAAACGAGATTCTGGCAAAAGTAATATGCGACAGCATCTGCATGTCGTCATACAAAGCCGCCCATGAGGCGGACATTCACAAGCGGGTGCCGCGCAATGTAGCGCAGAATCCGGTGATTATCGGGCACGAATTCGCAGGCGAGCTTGTCGAAGTAGGAAGCAAATGGAAAGACGCCTTCAGGGAAGGAGATAAATTTTCAATCCAACCGGCGCTGAACGACCCGACCGGACCCGTCGGCATCCTGAGCGCTCCGGGCTATTCATACCCTTACATCGGCGGCGACGCAACATACGTCATAATCCCGAATGAGGTAATGGAAAACGGTTGTCTGCTGCCTTTTACCGGCAAGGGATTCTATCCGGCGTCGCTGTCGGAGCCTTTGTCATGCGTCATCGGAGCCATGCACGCCAATTACCATACGACGCCCGGCTCGTACAAACACCAAATGGAAATTCGCGAAGGCGGTAACATGGCAATTCTCGCAGGCGTAGGCCCAATGGGGCTTGCGGCTATTAATTACGCCATCCACCGCACCGACCGCAAACCGAAGTTACTAATAATCACCGACATTGACCAATCGCGTCTCGACCGTGCGGAATCGCTGTACAGTCCGGCAGAAGCCGCCCGCAACGGCATAGAACTCCGTTATATAAATACCGGAGCGGTGGAAAATCCTGTCGAAACGCTTAAAGCGCTGACCGACGGCAAAGGCTACAGCGACGTCTTCGTCTTTGCGCCAGTCGCCCCGATTGTAGAGCAGGCCGACAACATCCTCGCTTTCGACGGTTGTCTCAATTTCTTTGCCGGCCCGTCGAAAACGGATTTCAAAGCGCCTTTCAACTTCTATAATGTGCATTATGCTTATACTCACGTGGTTGGTACAAGCGGCGGCAACACCGACGATATGAAGGAAGCGCTGACAATGATGGGCAAAGGACTTGACCCGGCCGGTCTGGTGACGCATGTCGGCGGTATCAATGCGGTTATCGACACAACAATGAATCTGCCTTCCATACCCGGAGGCAAAAAGTTGATTTATACGCACATAGAGATGCCGCTGACGCCGATTGCAGAGTTTGAAGCAAAAGGCAGAGACAATCCTGTTTACGCGGAATTACACCGTCTTTGCGAAGCAAATAAAGGATTATGGAACATCGAAGCAGAAAGTTTCCTCCTTGCCAACGCTTCCGGAATTGAAAATAGAAAATAGATATTGTACAAGATACAATAACGGTCATTGCAAACGGTGTCCGTCATTGCAAGAAAGTTGCTAAACAAGTTTAGCAAACAG
>JAITPH010000202.1 GCA_031289515.1 Tannerella sp. | reverse complement strand
GAGAATCGGTTTTAATACGAGTTTTTACGACTACGGACTTGAATCCAAACTCGACGGAGCGGAGGCTACGTGGCGGTCGGAAATTGCCGATTACATGTTTCGCATGGATTTTACCCATTCGCTGAGCAAATTGTGGAATATGACCTACGGCTTGACAAGCACGTTTCACCGGTTCAGTCCGGGACACGTCTCGATGCCGAACGTCACGGAATATAAGGTCGAAGGCTCGAATGCGCTGGAGCATGGCATATATCTTTCAAACGAACAGTCGCTGTCGGAGGCCGTAAGCGTCAAATACGGCACGCGCGTTTCTGTGTTTCAGAATATAGGCAAAGCAACGGTATTCAACTATGACGACAACTTTGAGCCGACCGATTCGCTGGTCTACGAATCGGGCAAAATATACAATACATACGTGGCTTTTGAGCCGCGTCTCGGCATTGTCGTACAATCGGGCGAAAGCTCGTCAATCAAAGGCAATTACGTGCGTAACGTGCAATTCATGCAGATAGCCAATAATTCGGCGTCCGGCTCGCCGCTCGACGTGTGGTTTCCTGCGAGCCGCAATATCAAACCTCAGGTGATAGACATGTTTTCGCTGGGATATTTTCATAATCTCAATGATAATATGTACGAGACTTCGGTCGAACTGTATTACAAGAATCAGAAAAACGTGATAGATTTTACCGAACATGCCAACCTGCTGCTCAACAAGCATCTTGAGGGCGAGGTGCGGACAGGAAAAGGCAAGTCGTACGGAGCGGAATTTATGGTGCGCAAGAACAGGGGCGCTCTGACCGGTTTTGTCAATTACACCCTCTCGCGCTCGGAGCGTACCATTCCGGAGGTCAATAAGGGCAAGACTTATCTTTCGCCATACGACAAGACGCACAGTTTGAATCTGGTTGCAAACTTCGAGTTTTCAAAGAAAATATCGGCATCCGCCATTTGGGTTTATGCAACCGGCAATCCTACGACATATCCTTCGGGACGTTTCGAAATCGACGGCGAGTATTACCCCATTTTTTCGGGTCGGAACGAATACCGTCGCCCCGATTATCACCGTCTGGACTTGTCTCTCACGTACATTCCCAACCCAAATTCAAGAAAGCGTTGGCACGGAGAATGGAATATTTCTTTTTACAACGCCTATAACAAGAAAAATCCGTGGATGATTACTTACGACCAGAATGAGGATTCGGGCGTTCCATACGCGGAGATGCTGTATCTGTTCGGCGTTGTACCGTCTATTACGTATAATTTTAAATTCTGACGATATGATACTGAAGAAATTTCTTGTCGCTACGGCGATTATTGCCACATTCTTTTCGTGTACCGCGCCGATAGATATTTCGACGCGCGACGGCAAACCTGTTATCGTCGTCTATGGCTGCATCACTGACGAAAACAAGCATCAAAGCGTGAGACTGACGGAATCGTCGCCTTATTTTGACGAAAAGACAAATTATCCGGTGCTCGAAGCCAACGTTCGCGTCAATACGTCGGACGGCAAGACATATACATTTGTAGGCAAGGAAAACGGCGATTATCTGAGTACCGTCAGATTTGCAGGCAGTCCGGGCGTGACTTACAGCCTTGTTATCGATGTCGATTTCGATAGCGACGGAACAAACGAAGTCTACGAGGCGCAAACGACAATGCTTCCGACAGTTCCGGCAGACAGCATCGGCGTTAAATTATTAGACTTGATGGGATTCAGGCATTTTGCCGTTAACATCTACATGCAGGAGCCTGCGGAAACGACGAACTATTATATTTACAAGTATTTTATCAACGACACTATTTCGAACGATACCATGAGCGAGTTTATTATTTCGGGTGATAATCCCTATAACGGCTCATATCTGGACGGCGTGACGGTGACGTACCTCGAAGATGCGTCGGACGAAGACAATATTGCGATGAGCGGCGAGTGGGATAACGACCACATGGTATTGCCCGGCGATGTAATACGCTTGCAGATATTGAATATAGAGGAAGGCTATTTCAATTTTATCCGCGAGTGCAGACAGGAAAAACGCGGCGAGAATCCGTTTTTCGGAGGCCCGCCCTCAAACATAACCACAAACATATCAAACGGCGGAGTAGGCTACTTCACAAGCTATAGCCTGCAAGAGAAATCAGTCGTTGTGCCTTAGGGGGATTCAAAGCGCCATCCTGACTTGCCAAATGAAAAATTCTTTTTTTTATATCGTTGATACAAAAAAATGATTACCTTTGTATATTAATCGACTAAACGCCCGGATGCGTCAATAAGACAAAGCCGGAAATATGAAAACACAATGAATGGAACAAAAATAATCAAGGCTTTGAAAAGCTCGTTGCAAACATGTATTCCGGCTATATGCCTGCTATGCCTCTTACATTCCTGCGGTCAAAGCAATACCCTGTTGCCTGTCCCTAAGCAGGATATATCACCGAATATCTCGTTTTTGAACATCCGTTCAATTTGCCAGGATTCGATGGGATATATCTGGATTGCCACGCTGCACGGTCTGAATCGCTACAACGGATATGAATTTGTCCAGTATTTTCATGATAAAACCGACGAAAACTCCATAGGCAATGATATGGTTCATTTGGTCTATTATGATTCGCATTGCAGGTTGTGGATAGGCACTTTTGGCGGCATAGACGAATTTGATTTCAAGACCAACCGTTTTATTCATTATTCTAATTTCATGCCATCGGCGCTTTTTGAGACCGCTCGCGGCCAGATACTTCTCGCTGCGATTGGCGGCGTATACGCCATCAATACATTAAACAACGAAATAAAACCGCTATCGGAAGAATTATCCGGCGTCAATTATCTTTGGGAAGACGGCTCAATGCGTTTATGGGCGGCTTGCAATTCGGGAATAGCCGAATTACAGAGCGACTCGACATGGAAAACTTATCCGTTGCAAGACAACCGCATAGCGTTTAATTATTTTGAAGACCCCAAAAACTTGTGGTGGGTAGGGACAAATGCCGGTTTGGCATGGTTTGACCACGTGAAACGGATATTCGTCGAGCCACCTTCACAATGTCTCAATCATCCCGATCTGCGATTGTCAAAAATTACTTTCCTGCAGGAAATAGAAAAATTCAAACTCCTTATCGGAACGGAGACTAACGGCTTTTTCCTCTACGACATGATGGCGCAAACGCTGCAACACGACGAGCCGTGGAAACTGAATAAAACCGGCTCGAAAGAGTTGCTCAGCAGTTTTGTGGATAACTGCGAAAACGTCTGGGTAGGCACTTTTGACAGAGGAATTTCTATTTGGAACTAGTCT
>JAITPH010000159.1 GCA_031289515.1 Tannerella sp. | reverse complement strand
ATCACAAGCAAACTCAAGTCCTTATCGGGCGAATTGTTAATGTGCGTCTTGAGCAGCGTGCTTATGTTGCCGAAGTAATACGTGCGACCGGATGAACTGTAACCCAGCGAACTCGTACTTGAACTCGATCCGTCAAACGACAGGAACGACGTCCGGCTGTCTTCTATTTTACCGCCTTCAAAGAAAGCCTTCACCGAATCTTCCGGCAACAACAACAGATGTACCGGCGGCGTGTAAGCAAACGACCTCTCCTCTTCGGGAAGATATTTCAGGTTAAGAGTAAAATTATTGATGAAACGGTCTTGAATATCAACATTCTGGGATATTTCCTTCGTGGGCAGGACTAATCTTGTGCAGACGCCCGACGGAGCTTTTATATATGTATGAGTAGCGTTTTCGACGAGAAGGTCGTCCAACAAACTGTTACTGAAACGGTTAATCTGAGTAACTTCTTTCGAGACGGTAAACCACTGGGCGGCAAGGACTAACGAATCCTGACCTTCCGAATCTGTCTCCGCATAATTATAGAACATGCGCATCGAAACGTTCTCGCCCTGCGACATTATGATACTTCCGCTTCCGAACGTCGTAGTGATATACACGCCCGGAAAGAACTCGTTGAAAGAGCTTTGCGTATCGAATGACGAAGGATTGTTCACCGTTTCGTCATATATTTTCTGCCCAAGGGCAACCGGCATTTTCACTCTTATAAACGGAGTATAGCTATCCAGATTGCGAATCGAATCGGAAACGCTCAAGTCACGAACCGTATACGAAGTAGCGCCCAGAGGATGATTCATGTCGCTGTAGCTCTCCGGATTATCGTTTGTATAAAAATTCTTCTTCAGAGGCTTGTCTATCGGATAAACCGTTACCTGCATCGGCGTCAATGTATCGCCGAAACACGAAGCATACTCGTAAAAAACAAGCAATTCGACCGAATCTATTCTGCCTCCGTAAGGAGTGCGGGGAAATTTGAACCCTTCTTCGCAATAGAACTGGCAAATAAAATCGGCTTTTACAGTTCCGTAGACAGGGTCGTACATCTCGCCTAACAAGCAATTGGTAGACTTGGCATAGACCGAATCGAGCCTTATCGTCGAAGCCTTCATCTGAAACGTGTCCGAATAAACGGTTATCAAATCCTCCGGAGGTTGCACAGTCGTACCAACCATGGTCAGAGTATCATTGCACGAGCTTAAAAAAAGTCCCGTAATCATGCAACTAAGTGCAGTAACTATATAAAAATTTCTCTTCATTTTCCTGATTTTGATTTATTATTTAGCATCATGTCATAAAACTCGTTATATTTATCTATGTACGTATCTTCCGGCTGGTACGGCAAAAACGGCTTCTTCTTCTTGTCTATGAAGTCCAGAATCCGTTCGCTTATGTTCGAACTGCCCTGAATAATACCGTCGGAGTACTGTATTGCGAGGCAGGTCAGCGTTTCATAGTCGGTTGCGGTCTTCAAAAGCGACAAGTCCCTGTCGCTCATGCCGTCTTGCTTAATCTTGACCACAATTCCCTTGCTGAACGAACTGTTCAAAGTGTCTTCATAAATCGAATAAACGACCTTTGCGTTCGACAGGCCCGGATCGTCGGCATACTTGCGTTTCAGATAAACCGGCGTGAGTACCGACAGCCAACCGTGGCAATGTACCAAGTCGGGTATCCAGCGCAGTTTCTTGACCGTCTCGAGCACTCCGCGCACATAAAATATGGCGCGCTCGCCGTTGTCTTCCAAGTCCTCTTCGCTGCCGTCGCTATCTGTCGCCTTAACATCAAAGAAGTCCTCATTATCAATAAAATATACCTGCATACGCGCAGCCTGAATAGAAGCAACCTTGATAATCAGCGGGTGATCGGTATCGTCGATTATGAGATTCATTCCGGATAATCGAATCACTTCATGCAACTGATTACGCCTCTCGTTGATAGCCCCGTATCTGGGCATAAATGTCCTTGTTTCTCTGCCAAGATCCTGTATCCCCTGCGGCAGGTATCTGCATATCTTGGAAGATTCGGACTCCGGTAAGTAGGGGGTTATCTCCTGAGTTATATATAAAATTCGCTTCGTATCCATTCCGTATTGTTTAAAAATCGGCACAAAGATACTAAAAAAATCGGTATAATAAGCAAATAAAATCGCAATGAATTTTCAAGACGGCTAAAATCAGCACGATTTTATCGCCGAAAAATTCTTGTATATTCATTTTATTTTGTTGCTTTGCAGTCGATTTGAAGTCAAATAATACTATACCAAATGAAAGTTATAAATAAGATACATGAGTTGCAGAAACTTCTTGCCGACGAACGAAAGGACGCTAAAACCGTCGGATTCGTTCCGACAATGGGAGCCTTGCACGACGGACATCTCAGTCTGGCAAGTCGCTCGAAGAATGAAAACGACGTCTCGGTAGTCAGTCTTTTCGTCAATCCTACGCAGTTTAACGACAAGAACGACCTTGGGACGTATCCCCGAACTCCCGAAAAAGACTGCGCGATGCTCGAATCCGTGGGATGCGACTACGTTTTTGCTCCGTCCGAAACAGAAATGTACCCTGAGCCGGACACTCGCGTTTTCGCTCTCGGAGCAGTTGCCGAAGTGATGGAAGGCGCGCGCCGGCCGGGTCACTTCAACGGCGTAGCGCAGATTGTAAGCAAGCTGTTCGACGCCGTTAAGCCGGATAACGCCTATTTCGGCGAAAAAGATTTTCAGCAGATAGCCGTCATACGCGAGATGGCGAGGCAACTGCACATTGCTGTAAATATCGTCGCCTGCCCTATCGTCCGCGAGGCCGACGGTCTCGCCATGAGTAGCCGAAATACGCGCCTCACACCCGAACAGCGTCAAATTGCGCCCGCAATTGCTCGCGTTTTAAAAGAAAGTCTTAACTTTGCGCCGTCGAAAAGCGTGGAAGAGGTCGAAAAAGCGGTTGTAAATACGCTTAATGAACTGCCTCAGATGCGCGTCGAGTACTTTGAAATAGTAGATGGCGACACATTGCGGCACATCGGCGACTGGAGCGAATCCGGAACGCCTGTCGGATGTATAGCCGCTTATTGCGGAGAAGTAAGACTTATTGATAATATAAAATATTAATACTAAGATGATTATTGAAGTTTTGAAATCAAAAATTCACCGTGTAACGGTGACGGAAGCCAATCTTAATTATATCGGTAGCATAACTATCGATCAAGACCTCATGGACGCTGCCAATCTCATTGAATATGAGAAGGTTTACGTTCTGAACAACAACAATGGAGAGCGTTTCGAGACGTATGTCATAAAAGGCGAACGCAGTTCGGGCGTGATTTGCCTCAACGGAGCAGCTGCGCGCAAAGTGCAGCCCGGCGACGTCGTTCTCGTCGTTTCCTATGCCCAAATGGACTTTGAAGAGGCGAAACGCTTCAAACCCGCGATTGTCTTTCCCGACACAACTACAAACAGAATAACAACAGAAAAAACATAAAGCCATGACAAACAGTGATTATTTAGACATTTTATCGCATTTCAATTTGGAAGAAAGCGCCGCCGAAGCAACTCCTTTCGGCAACGGTCATATCAATGACACCCTGAAGGTGACGACCTCGTCGGGGAAAGACAAGTATATTCTGCAACGCATTAATCACAAGATATTTACTAATGTAGATATGTTGCAGAACAATATTCGCGTAGTGACGTCGCACATTCGCAAAAAGCTGTCGGAACGCAACGAGACGGATTTAGACCGCAGATCGCTGTCGTTCCTGCCTGCCGACGACGGCAAACTGTATTACCACGACGGCGAAAACTACTGGCGCGTATGTCTGCTTATTCCCGACAGCAAAAGTCTTGAGGAAATCAATGCCGAGCTTTCGTATGAAGCAGGCAAGGCTTTCGGCGATTTCCAATCGATGCTTTCAGATATTCCCGAAGGTACGCTTGGCGAAACTATTCCAAACTTTCACAACATGGAGTTCCGTCTGCAACAGTTTCGCGACGCCGTCAGCGCCAACCCCGCCGGACGGCTCGACAGCGTGAAAGATATTGTTTCCGAAATAGAGAAGCGCGCCGACGGCATGTGCATTCAGGAGGCGCTCTACCGCGAAGGCAAACTCAAAAAACGTATCAATCACTGCGACACGAAGGTTAACAACATCCTTTTCGACAATAAGAGCGGCAAGGTTTTGTGCGTCATTGACCTCGATACCGTCATGCCGGGATTCGTGCTTTCGGACATCGGCGATTTCATCCGCACAGGCGCAAATACCGGCGCGGAAGACGACGCCAACCTCGATAACGTCAATGTGAATATGGAAATCTTCAAGGCTTACGCGAGCGGATACATGGAAACGGCGAAATCGTTCCTGACGCCTTTGGAAATAAGCCTTTTGCCTTACGGAGGACGACTGCTTACGTACATGCAAACGGTTAGATTCCTGACGGATTACATCAACGGCGATACATATTACAAGATTCATCATCCGGAACATAATCTGCAACGTACAAAAGCACAGTTCAAACTGCTGCAAAGCCTCGAACAACATGCCGGCGAAATGGACGGCTTTATGAAATCGTGGCTTTAGTACGGTTATTTTTTTATTAGTTTGGCGGTATATTTCTTGTCGGCAGACCGGATGTTGAGGATATAAACGCCTTGTTTCAAGGCGGATACGTCCAAACGTCCGGAATCGAACTTCGTATCCGAAACAAGTCTGCCCGCCAAGTCATAGACCGACACGTTGCCGCGTGTGCATCCGAGATAGACGACGTCGTCTGCCGGATTTGGGTATATCAGACTTTTTTGTCCGGCAATCGTTTCCGATCCGCCGGCGTGGTCAATCGAATGTGTGGCTATGAATTTGCCCATTTCCTCGACGTAATCCATGCAGTCGCCGTTTTCTTTCCGGAAAAAGTAGCTGTGCGACGAGCCGTTCATCTTGTAATGGATGACCTCGTATTCCGAATGTGGATAGGTGGTTTTATCAGCCGTTATGCCGTTTGTCGACGGATAATAGTTGACATGTTCGGTTATGGGAGCGCCTGTCCCGTTCGTTTTCCTCCAATAGTCGATGACCGAATCCTTCGGCTCTGCAAGATAGATGCGGATGCCAAGTTCGACATA